>CAZHBV010000001.1:0-42034 GCA_964530855.1 uncultured Candidatus Saccharibacteria bacterium
TCTGGGGGAATCCATTGCATTTTTAAAATTTCATAAACTTCTTCTTCTGTTTTACCAGCTACAAATTTATTGCCTTTAAAAACTCCATATTCGTTAAGCTTTAACCCTAGATCAATTGCAATTTTTCTTAGAGCAATGTTATGATCTTTTGAACCAGTAAAATATTGCAAAGCTGAACCAAAAGATCTCTCAGGAATTACTCTTAAATCTACATCTATTCCTGTCTCCAGCCGAATTGAAGACTTTGTAGTCCCTTTGCCCCATACCTTAATAATCCCTGGTAATTTCACAAATTCTTCCATCACCGCCTCTGGCTTTGTAGCCACTACTAAAATATCAACATCACCAATAGTTTCTTTTCTTCTTCTAAGGGAGCCTGCTATACTTATTTTTTTCACTCCTTTTACTTTTTTCAACCTTTTTTCAATTTCTTGTGCCAAAGGTAAAACCTCCCCAAGTAGAAACCTCCCCCCACTTTTTTTTAGAAAAAGAATTCCTTGTAAAATGTTTTCCTCTGTCTTCTTGCCAAAACCAGGCAAATTTCTTATTTTACCTTGTCTGGCAGCTTTTTCTAATTCTTTTAGGTTTGTAATCCCTAACTTCTCATAAAGAACTTTCACCATTTTAGGCCCCACCCCTTCAATAGAAGTTAATTCTTCAATATCAACCGGGTATCTCTTTTTAAATTCCTCATAATATTTAACTTTACCGGTCTTTAAATACTCTTCAATTTTTTTAGCGATACTTTCACCAATGCCCGGAATTGCTTTTACTCCTTTAAAACCCTTTCTTTGATAAATATCTTTAATATCCTCTTCTAAATTTTCCAAAATTATAGCCGCCTTCTCATAAGCATAGGGCTTAAAAGGAACACCTTCCATCTCTAAAAAATATGCTATTTCATAGAAGATATTCGCTAATTCTTGATTGTTTGCAAACTTCATAGTTTTAACAACTTCTTTAAAAATAAGGCGTTCTCAATCGCAAATCCATGAAAATCATTGTTGAAATATACAAAAACATCTCTCTTTTCTTTTTGCCATTTTTTTATCTTTTTTGCCAAATTCTCTAACGCCTTATCTGAATATTTAGAAGCAAAAAGTTCTGCTGGCCCATGCATTCTTATATAGACAAAATCTGTAGTTACAACCTCTGCTTTGGGGTAGCGAGAAGAATCAGCAATTACCAAAGCAGCGTTATATTTTTCCAAAAGTTTATAGGTTTTTTCATCCAGCCAGGTTTTATGTCGGAATTCAAAAGCGTATCTCAGTTTATAGTGGGTAGTGGGTAGTGAATAGTGGGTAGTGGCAAGTTGATAGTTAGAAAGAAGTTTTAGAAAATTTCTTAATCTTTGAATATTTTCTTTTTCGGCTTTAAAAGAAGGTGGAAATTGAAAAAGTATTGGGCCTAATTTTTCTTTTAAATTTTTGGCATTTTCAAAAAATTGCTGCCAGGGATCTTTTACATTTTTCAACCTTTTTATATGGGTAATAAATCTTGAGGCTTTAACAGAAAAGAGAAACCCTTTTGGGGTTTCTTGATACCATTTTAAAAAGGTTGTAGGCCGCGGAAGATGATAAAAAGAATAATTTACCTCTGCGGTATCAAAATATTTTGCAAAATATTTTAGGCGATCTTTTGAAGGAAGATTTTCGGGATAAAATTTTCCAACCCAATGAGAATATACCCAGCCGGAGGTTCCTATATAGATTTTTGCTTTCTGTAAGGTCATTGAAAAGAATCATTTTTTAGAAGACTTAACTTCTTCAGAAAAGTATCTGTCTAATTCGTCTACAAATTTTAAAAGAAGAGGGTCGTCGATTCTCTCTTTAATCTCAATCCACCATGGCATAATTGGAAATTTTTTATCTCTTTTGAAATACTCAATTGCCTGAACAAGGTTGGCAATTTTGTCCACCTGAGCAACAAACCTACCTTCTTTTGAAAGCCCTTCTTCAAAATCCACCCACAAATTTATTATTTCGTCCCGCAAGTTTTTTGGTAAATGAGATGTTAGTTTTACTATTGCTTGCCATTCTGTAGTCCTTTTTTTCAATAACCACTCCAGGCGCTTTCCTTGAGGCATTCTTGGAGGCTTTTTGACCAGTTCCTTAGCGTTGCTATTAGTTAATAAAATGGGGTCATAAGGTGTCTGATCTCCTGCATATACTTCACAAAGATCGTGAGCCAAAGCAATCTTAATGACTCTTTTTGTGTTTAATCCTTTTTTCTCTCCTAAAAACCAGGCCATGATTGTCATCCAAAAGGTATGCTGCGACACAGTTTCTGCATTTTTGACACCTCTAAACACCCATCCTTTTCTTTGAAGAAATTTAAGTTTTCCTATTTCTCTTAAAAACCAGACAATCTCTTCTATTTGGCTTTCTTTAGTTTTTCTTTTATGCGAGCGGGCGCATAAAAGAGTCTCTGCGGTATTTCTAAATTTTGTAAGTAATTTATCCCGAATCACCTCCCTTGACCATCTTCTCAAAAGAGGAAGTTGTATTTTGTCTTCTTTTTGCCAGTATTCCAAAGCCTGTAAAAAACTTTCTAATTTATCTATTTGCCAAGCAAACTTGCCTACTTCCGTCTTCTTTGTGCGATAAGATACCCATAGTTCTCTTATCTCTTGCTTAAACCTTTGAGGCAATTTTGCAATGAGCTTCTCAAGCCCTTTGAGTTCCTCCTGATAGCGTTTTCTTTCCATCTCTCTTTTTTCTCTCAAAGAAAAAGGAGGTTTTCCTGTAAGAAGCTCTTTAACTTTCTCTAAATTACTTTTCTTTGATAAATTTTGGGGAATTAAAGGATCGTAAGAGGTTTCATCAATTACATATACTTCAAAAATATCATGTAAAAGCAATGTTTTAAGAAGTTTCTCTTCATCTAAACCTTTAGATTTGTTTAATACCCATCCCAAAATTGCAGATCTAAATAAATGATCGGCAGTTGTCTCTGGGTTTTTAATACCATAAAAGAGCCACCCTCTTCTTGGTTTTTCTTTTAATTTGCCGATATTAATAAAAAAATCTAACAATGATTTCATATAGATGGAAAAAGAGGGCTTTTGCCCTCTTTTTATTTATCCTTTAAATATTTCGGTATGTAATTTTCTTAATTTTATAAACTGTTGTAACTGCAGATTGAACTTTTACCTCATCGCCTACTTTATGATTCAAAAGTGCTTTTCCTACCGGAGACTCGTGGCTTATTTTACCCAAAAATGGATTTGCCTCAAGTGGCCCTACAATTGTAAACTCATCTATTTGACCTTCCACCTCTACTTCTACCGTTGCCCCTATCTGTACAGTATTCTGTCTATGTTTTGGTGGTGGCTTTATTAATTGATAATTTCTCAATATTTCTTCTAACTCCTCTAATCTTGATTCTAAAAAACTAATATCCTCTTGAAAGGTAAGATATTCTGAATCTACTCCATGAGGTGCCCCAATCATAGGAGTTTCTCTCTCCATTTTCTGTGCTTTTTTCTGCTTTAGTTCCTCAAACTCTTTTTTAAGCTTTTCCAGCCCCTCTCTTGTTAAATAGAATTTCTTCTCTTGAGCCATGAATCTGTTCAATAATTTAGTTTATCTCCTCTAAACATAATGTCAAGAACTTGACAAGAGCAAAAAATATCTTTAATTTGGGATAAGCCCTTTTAATCTCTATTCTCGATATGGGAGGTGAAAAGAGATGGATGTAAGAAATGTTTTAGCCTATCTTTCAGAAATTCTTTCTCTCTGCCGTCTTGCAAGGTCTGGATGGCGAAGATTTGATGTTCCTGAGTCTGAACGGGAAAGCGTGGCTGACCACGTTTTTGGGGTTGTACATATTGCTTTAGTCTTAGCCAACCTTGAAGACGTGCCAAAAGAAAGATGGGGAGATATTGCGCTTATGGCTTTAATCCATGACAATCCTGAAACTAGACTTGGAGATCTTGATCGGGTTGCTACTCTTTATATCAGAAGAAGAAAAGCCACTCAACAGGCCCTCAAAGATCAAATTGCTAATCTACCGGAACCTTTAAAAAGTAAACTCCTGGAGCTTTCAAAACACTTGGATAGCGAAAGCATTGAGGCCCAAATTGTAAGAGACGCGGATACTCTAGAATTTGCTCTTCGTGCTATACTTCTTTCGCAAAGAGGATACTCAACTAAAGAAGCGGCTAAAACCTCTTTGAATGAACTTAGAACCAAATCTGCAAAGACTCTCCTCAAAGAAGCTCTGAAAGAGAAAAACTTAGCCACTCTCTGGACGAAAGATTTGGAACTTGCAGGAGACCCCCGATGAATACAAAAATAAAAGAGAAAAGACAAAACTCCAATTACCACAAATGGAAAAACGGCCTATTCTCTGAACTTTTTGGAGAATAGGCCTTTTTATTTAACAGGTTAAATGGAAGAGTCCGATCACTTTCTTTTCTCTTCCTTCTTCCTCTTTAGATGCTTCTAATTGAATATTAAATGTCTTTATAGCCTCTTGGGTTGAGTCAATAACCAGTTCTATTCCTTGGTCTTTAATTAATTTCTTTGCTCTTGGAGTAACTTTAGCCATTCCATACGCACCGGTTCCTATAACAATCATTTCTGGCTTTTTTGAAACAGCCCTTGCCACATCTTTAAAATCAATTATGTGACTCTCTTCTCTTTGCCATTGCAAAACCTCGCCTGTCCACCTTACCTCAACATCAAAATTATATCTTTTTTTATCTATAATAATTTGACCAAATTTATATTCCTCAATCATTCTTGAGTTTAATTATTGTAATTTCTGGTTTGGCATTAAATCTAAAAGGAAGAAATGTCCAACCAATTCCTCTATTTACATAAAGCCATTTATAATCTTCTCCAAAAAACCCACTTTTATATTTTCTGTCATATTTTAAAGGTAAAATTAAATTAGATACGAGTGGAAGATTTATTTGTCCCCCATGAGTGTGGCCACATAGAACTAATACATTATTAAAATTAACCTTTCTAAAAATTTCAGGCGAATGTGCCAAAAGAATTTTGGGTATTTTCATATCTACTCCTTCAACTGCTTTATCTAATTGATCGAACCCTAAATGAGGATCATCAACACCTATTAAATATACTCCATCAACTAAAACAGAGCGGTTATTTAGAATTTGAATTTCTTTCTTTTTTAAAATTTCTATCAATTTTTTAAGATTTTTATTTCTATGTTCGTGATTACCAAAGACAATATAAATTTTTTTCTTAGGAATTCGAGAAAGTATCTCTAAAAATTGATCAAGCTCTTTCCACTTTTTGGTTGTCCAATCTATTAAGTCACCTGTGATAAAAATGTAATCAGGGTTTATTTCTTTTAACTTTTTAAGGGTTTTCCTTTCTCTTTCTGAAAAAGCCCTAAAATGAATGTCTGAAATTTGAACAAAGGTTTGCTCTTCCCCTTCAAAAGGAAGGTTTTTAAACTTTACTTCCAGGGTAGTTATTTCGATTGAATTTATTTCAATCATCCCCATATAGAGAATTCCTCCTATAATAACTGCTGGGAATATAAGCATAATAAACATTTTAAACTTTCTCATTTTAGGTCAAAATTAAGAAAATTTCTAAAATAACTCCGGCTAATAAAAATAGAGGTAGAAAATATAAAAATGGGTTTATTCTTTGTTGTTTAAGATGTAATGCTACTGCTTTTCTATAAAGAAATATATGAATAAAGCCTTCAATCCCGATGGCAATTGCCCCGCAAAGACTTAAAATCAAAGTAAAATTTTTAAAGCCAAAGAAATAAAATAAAAGAGGAATGCCTGTGGCTAACAAAAAAGATGTTTCTTTCTTAAATTTTAAATCATACAAAAAAACTTTTTTAATTGTCAGGCCTAAAGTGAGGTAAGAGGTAAAACAGGTAATCACGCCGAAAAGATAAAAGACCCACAAAACCTTTTTGCCAAGGACCGAAACAAGACCTGAAAGAGCATCTTGGGTTGTGTTTTTACCACATGTGCCGACAATTATTATTATAAAAAGAATATAGATCATTGCTGAGAACAGAATTCCAGAAATAACAATTCTCTTTAGATAATCCTCTTTCTTTTTTAACATTTCTGCTATTTCCGGTACAACTGCCGATCCCCATAAAGAAAACAAGATAACTCCATAGGGATAGAATGAAAATTTAGAGAAAGATAGATTATTTGGGTTAATAAAACCGGCGGTTTTTATCAATAAAAATATCAAAAGACCAAAGAAAAAAGTATTGATTAATGTCTCAGACCAAGAAATGCTTTTAATTCCCTTAAAAATTAAAAAACTCCCCAAAGCAAAAAAAGTTAATACATAATAAAGCTCTTTTCCTCCCAAAAGAGGACAAAAAAGTTTATATAAAAATCCTCCACCAACAATTAAATATACAAGTTGGGCCCCGAAAAGACCAAGGAATGTAGAAAATAAAGATAAAATCCCCCACTTTTTTCCCAAGTACTGAAATACATACCCCGGAAAACGATGTTTCTCTTTTGTTAAGCAGCAAACTTTTCCAAACAAAAGATGGATTACAATTGAAATGGCACCCAAGAGAGCAAAATAAAGAAAAACAAAAAAGAGACCAATATCTTTGACGGCCCAGGGTAAGGCGAAAATGCCCACGCCGATGATCGTGCCTACAAAAACAAAAAATGCTTCTGTGATTCTCATTCTTTTCTTAAAATTCTTTTTTCAATTAAAAGGACCCCTGCTAGAATTAAAAGACCCAAAGAAGTAGCAAAGACAGCCAAAGAATACATCTTTAGCCCTATTGCTACCCCAATCGCTGCTACTAACCAAAGCCCAGCAGCGGTGGTCAAACCTTCTACATGATCCTTTCTAAAAATAATTACTCCACTTCCAATAAAACCAATCCCAATGGCAACTGCTTGAATAACTCTAAGAGGATCCATATTCATCCTGCACTCTTTAAAAATGTTAGGGGCCAAAAAGGCTAATATAGTAAAAAGACAAGAAGCAATACAGACAAGCATGTAGGTTCTCAGACCTGCTTCTTTTTTTCCAAACTCTCTCTCAAGTCCCAAGAGCCCGCCCAAAACCGCTGCTAAGATTATTTGTAAAATTATCTCTAGAGCTTCTTTCATTTTATAATTTAAAAACTTTGTATCCTTCTCTTACTTTTTCTTTAACTTTTAATCCTATTTCTTCCCCTTTCTTGGCTTTTTTTATCTTTTGGTGATTTATTTCCATTGAGTTTACCTTCTGTTTAAAATCCACCTCACCTCCAACTATTCTTATTTGGTCTCCTATTTTAATGGGAGCACTTAATTTTATTGCAGCCACTTTAATTTTATCAAAATAATGAGTTACCCTTCCTATCAATCTTTCCTTTTTCGAAACTCTCTTTTCTGTTACCTTTCTCTTCTTTTGTTTTGATCTTATCTTCCTTGTTTTTCCGCCTCTCTTTACCCTCTTTTTCTTCTTTGTCTTTTTAGTTACTTTAGATTTCTTCTTAGATTTGCTTTTCTTTTTAGCCATATTTTTAGTTTATTATGTTAATTGACCTTTAAATTAATTTTATCATAAAATTTATGCCCCTGGGAGGAATCGAACCTCCATCTGAGGCTCCGGAGGCCTCTGTTCTATCCAATTGAACTACGGGGGCAAATTTTGGCGGACGGGACTACAGGGGCGGGCCATAATAAATAAATTACTCTCTTTTTTGGACCTTTTTAAGATTTTTGCTTCTAAAACTCTAAACCCTGCTTTTTCTAAGGTATTTTTTAATGAGTTTAAAGTAAAAACATGAAGATATCTTTGTATTATAATATTGCCTTTTGAATCTTTCCATGGCAGAAATATATCAAAAAAACCTAATTTTGATTTACCAATGAGTTTAAATATTGTATATTTTAAAAGAAGCCATTTAACTCTCTTTTTTGGTAAAAGATTCCATACAGTAAGAATCAAGGTACCGTCTTTTTTAAGCACTCTTTTTATCTCTTTTAAAAATTGCATTCTGTACTTAAAAGAAGGAATGTGATGAAAAACAGAAAGGCAAAAAACTTTATCAAAAAAATGATCTTGAAATGGTAAAGATAAGGGGGAGGTGAGAAAGAATTTGCCCTGGGGATAGTTTTTTTTCGCAATCTCTATCATTTTTGAGGATACATCCGCCCCAAAATATTCAGCATCGTTTTTGATCTCAAAAAGTCGCCCATTTCCACAGCCGAGATCTAAAATTTTCTCACCCTTTTTTATAAACTTTTTCAAATATAGGACATCCTTCGGAATATAACTTCTTGTTCTTGAAAAATGATTAGTAATCTTATTATAATCCTCCTTTGTTTTTTCTAATAAAAATTGAGCGTATTCCTCTTTCATGCAACCAGCTGAAATTTTAATTTTAAAACTTAAAAAAGCAGCAAAGAAAGACAGAAAAACTTTAGAAAAACTGAAAAGAGAAATTGCAGCGGATTTTTCAATTGATTTCCTATCAAATTCTTTGTTATTAAAAGCTTACCATAAGTTATTAAAAGAAAAAAGAATAGAAAGAGATAGAAATTTAGAGGAGCTTTTAAAAATCAAAAAAATCAGATCTCTTTCTGGTATCGTAATTGTTTCTGTTTTAACAAAACCCTACCCTTGTCCAGGTAAATGCTTGTATTGCCCTTATCAGAAAGGCATTCCAAAGAGTTATGTAAAAGGTGAACCTGCAGTTGATAGAGCAATGTCTTTAAAATATAATCCATATTTACAGGTTCAAAAAAGACTAAAAACTTTAGAAGAAATCGGACATTCTATAGATAAAATTGATTTAAGAATTATAGGTGGAACATGGTCTTATTATCCAAAAAAATATCAGACTTGGTTTATAAAAGAATGTTTTAGAGCAGCAAATGATTTTAAAAATTCCGAACTCCAAGAACCAAATTCCAAACAAATTCAAAATTTCAAATTCAAAATTCAAAAAAGTGATTTAGAAAAAGAGCAAAAGAAAAACGAGAAGGCAAAGTGTAGGATTATTGGAATTACTATCGAGACAAGGCCTGATTTTATTGACGAAAAAGAAATAAAAAGATTACGACGGCTAGGAGTTACAAGAGTCGAACTAGGAGTTCAAAGCATTTACGATGATGTCTTAAAGCTAAACCGTAGGGGTCATAAAGTAGAGGAAACAATTAAAGCAACAAAACTTTTAAAGGATGCTGGGTTTAAGATTTGCTATCAGATGATGCCAAATCTTTATGGTTCAAATCTAAAACGAGATTTAGAGATGTTTAAACAATTATTTAACGATCCACGATTTTGCCCAGACTATTTAAAAATTTATCCTTGTGCTTTATTAAAAGAGGCTCCGTTATATAAACTTTATAAAGAAGGTAAATACAAGCCATATTCCTTTAAAGAGATTCTGTGGCTTTTAAAAGAAATTAAAAAAGTGGTGCCTTATTGGGTAAGAATCCAAAGAATTGTTAGAGATATTCCAGCTCAAGCAATAATTGAGGGACCTACCAAAATCTCTAACTTAAGGCAAATTATTCACCAAGAAATGCAAAAAGAAGGATGGCGGTGTAAGTGTATAAGATGTAGAGAGGTAAGAGAAAATTATGATCCAAAGGAAAAGATTTATTTATTCAGAGAGGATTATTGGGCTCAAGAAGGCTATGAAATATTTTTAAGTTTTGAAAATAAAAAAAGGGCGAAACTATTTTCCCTTTTGAGGCTTAGAATTCCCTCTCAATATTTTACAAGAGAAAAACACTTTCTTTCAGTGCTTGAGGAAGCAGCAATTATAAGAGAAGTTCATACTTATGGAAAACTTGTTTCTCTTTACCAGAAAGAAATCGCTCCTCAACATAGAGGTCTTGGCAAAAAACTAATAAAAGAAGCAGAAAAAATTGCAAAAGAAGAATTTGGGCTAAAAAAAATAGCCGTGATTGCAGGAGTTGGAGTGAGAGATTATTTTAGAAAACTTGGATATAAATTAAAAAACACCTACATGATTAAAATTTTTTAATTTTTTAAAGATTTGTTATAATGAAAAATTAGAATTAACAATTAAAAGAAAAACATGGCGGCGCTATTTTTTTGGCTTGTAATCATTTTAATCTTCTTCCTTCTCTCAGGATTAAAAGTAGTAAAGGAATATGAAAGAGGAGTAATCTTAACTTTGGGAAAGTATACAAGCACAAGACAACCTGGATTGACTTGGATTTTTCCGGGTGTTCAACAAATGATAAAAGTGGATTTGCGAATAACAACGGTTGATGTGCCAAGGCAGGAAGCAATTACAAAAGATAACGTTCCTGTAGGAATAAATGCAGTTGTATATTTTAGGGTACAAGTTCCAGAATATGCAGTTTTAAGAGTTAAAAACTATCGCTATGCTGTATCTCAATACGCTCTTGCGGCTTTAAGAGACATTGTCGGGGGAGTTGAACTTGATACTCTTTTGGCAGAAAGAGAAAGAATCGCAACTGAAATTAAAAAAGTGGTCGACGCAGAAACTGATGCTTGGGGAATTGATGTAACTGCAATTAAAATGCAGGATATTGAATTGCCAGCAGGCATGAAAAGAGCAATGGCGGCCCAGGCTGAAGCAGAGAGAGAAAAAAGAGCAATTATTATTAAATCAGAGGGAGAAATAAAGGCTGCTGAAAATTTAAGCTCTGCAGCAGTAATTCTCTCTTCAACTCCTGGCGCTTTATCTCTAAGAACGCTTGAGACAATTGACAACCTTCAACCCGATCCTTCAAAGACTGTAATCTTTGCTTTACCTGTAGAGATTTTAGAAGGGTTTAAAAAATTAGCGGGCAAGAACAATAAATAGCTATCTAATTTCCTTTAAAAATTCTCTTGCTAATTTTGCTGTTTCTTTTGAACTTTTATAAAAATTTCTCCAAACAACCACTATATCTACATCATTAAACACTGCTGTCTGTATTTCTTGAATTGTATCTCCTCCTGCTACTGATACCATAATATCATATTGGCTTTTAATTCTCTGAATCTCATAAAAAGGTAATTCTTTCTCGGGATTATAATCTTCCTCATCAACTCCTCTGTGTAAAATTACAACATCAGGTAATTGTTTTAACTCTCTTAAAATTGAAAGTGGGTATTCTACATTCATCATATCAATCATTGAATCAAGTTCTAATTTTTTACATTCCTCAATGAAAGCATTTATTGTCTCTAAAGGCGCAGATCCCAGAACCGTTGCCGCGCTCGCTCCTCCCTCTTTTGCTAATCTAACCTCTGTTTTTCCTCGGTCCATACATTTTAAATCTGCAACAATATAAGGAGTTGATAAAACTCTTTGTGTTTTTTCTATTTCCTCTTCTTTTATGGCTCGAAAAATATCTCTCCAGTCCCCTGTTCTCATTTCTTCTTGGGAATTTCCTAAAACTTTAGCGCTCCAAAAATTTCTGATTGCTCTAATTCCCTCAACCCCATAGTTTTTAATTAATGGGGTACCTGCTTCAATAATAATTCTCTTATCTAAAGGAAGCCGAGAGATTATATCTCTTGCTTCCTCTAAAGTGCTATTTAGGGCAATTTGGAGATATTTTTGTTTTTTACTTAATTTTGCCATTTTAGTTTTTTAATTTTTTATTTTTAATTATTTTTCATATTAAAAATTTAACCACTAAATATCCAAAAATTGTAAAAAATGAAATTGTAGGAAGAGCCGGCAGAGGTCTTCTTTTCTTTTGTGAAAGAAACAAGAAAAGTGTAAGTAAAATTCCAAAAACTGCAAAAACTGCTACAATTAAAGCATTTTTAATTCCAGCGGCCGGAATAAGAGAAGAGGCAAATATTAGAGGAAAAGCAATATCTCCTCCACCAAGAATTACAAATTCTTTACCAGGTCTGGCCTCCTTCAAAGAAATGCAAAAATTAGCAAGTCTGTTGGGAATTATTAATCCCATCATTGTGCCACTCTCAAGCATAGATTTTGCCATTTTCTGCATATGTTTTGTTTTATAAACAGCAATAAAATCATATATAGACAACAGGCCTAAAATTATTAAAAGAGTTTCTGGTTTAAAACTTAGCCCAAGCATCGCAGAAATACCTGCTAAACCCAATCCAATAAAAAGATTATGGTTTAAAAGGGTTGGATGTTTTGCTCGGCGATATATAAGCAAAGCGCAAGAAAGAAGCGGGAAAAGGTTTGTAAATAAAAAATTGTTTGGTAAGTAGGAAAAAAGTAAAAAGAAGGTAATCAAGGCCCCGTATGCTCCTGAGAAGAAATATAGTACTTGAAAAATTCTACCTTTTACTTTTTTAAGTTTTGGAAGGTAAGCAAGGAACAAAATTAGACAGGTACCAAAAAAGAAAAGAAATACAAATTCGCCTATTGTTAAGGTGGGTACTTCAATTTCCTCCTGTATCATGATCTTCCAAGCTGTTTGAGCCATAAATAAACCTAGAGAAAAAATAGAAATCACAATTATCCCTTCTATTAAAAATGTTTGAAATGTGAGTTTTTCCATACTTTAAAATTCTCTAAGCCATGTTAATATTTTTTCAACTTCTTTTTTTATATCATCTGCTCCCAAAATTATAATAGTGATTCTATGCGATTTCTGGCTATTTTTTAGATGAAATACAAATAATCCTGTTTTCCCAAAGCCGGGCACAAACCCTGTTTTTCCTCCAATAAAATCCTCCTTTTTTGAAAAAATATTTTGGTTTTTGAGTTTTATATCTTTAAACTGGCCAGCAAAATCTACTAATTTACCTTTTGTAATATCGAACAGAGGAGGCCTGTTAAAAAGGATATATCTTGCTAAATAAAAAAGATCTTTTGCCGAGGCCTTGTTTTGAGTTAGATCGTCAAATGATACAAATTCTGCCCCTTCCATCATAATCGCTTTTGTTTTTTCCTGGATTAAAGCCTTCGTTTTATCCTGACCCAAAAAATATGTTAGAACTATCATGGCCTCTTTTGACGATCCAACAAGCATAGGGTAAAGCAATTCTACAACTCCATATTTTTGACCTTCTTTTAATATTGAGTCTTCCTCTTTGGATAACATGGCCTTTGTAATTTTTACCTCTCTTCTTAAATCTACATTTTCTGCCACAACAGAAGCAACTAATAGATATGATAACTCTCCAATAGGATAAGGTGTAAGGTAATCCCTCTCTAAAAGCACTCGGCCTGAATCTAAATCTGCCACAAGATAGCTTTTAGCAGAAAGGGAGATTGGATTGGAAATTTGAGGCTGGGGTGAAGTTTTGTTCTTTTGATCTATTACCAAAACCGGCATATTCTTTTTTGCAAAATTAAACACTGCTTTGGCAGAGCGATTGTCTAATCTTATGCATCCGCCAGAAAATGACGATTTCAACTTCTTGCCGTTTTTATAATAAGGTTCACCATGGATATAGTATTTACCATAAAAATGAACACTATAGGGCATATATACATTGGAAATATTAGAATAGCTGATTTTATGTTTCTTCAAAACATGATAAAGACCTGCTGGGGTTCCTCCCCAGAGATCAGGATTACCTTTGGCCAAGATATTAAAAGTATCTTTTAAAGTCCCTCTTTCAAAAAGCGACAATTTATTTTCTTCCAAATTTATCTCTATAAAATCCTGCTTTTCTCTTATAAGGGCCTCCTCTTTAAAAGAAAAATCTGGCAATATAAGAGGGTGTGTTGAGATGTGGCTCTCTCCTAAAATATTTATGAATACCAAACCAGCTATGAGTAATTTCAACAAACTCCACATAATCAAGTTTTTTTCTTTTTCCAGGCCTCTCTACATTTTTGAATTATAAACCTTGAAGGGGTACGATATGTTAGTTTTCTTCTTTTTGCTCTTTTTCGAGTCTTTTTGTAAGTTGCTTTCATAATAAAACTGTATCGAGTAACCTTCTTCTTGCTGCTTCTTTCTCCTTTAGCGAAATTTTGGCTTTTTGAATAGCTTTTTCTACAATCTCGATTGTTTTATCATAAGTTGGCCTAGATACAGGATAAGGAGTGCCATCTTTGCCTCCATGAGCAAAAGAAAATCTCGCTGGATCTTCATAAGAAGGTTTTTTGCCATATATTAACTCCGCCACCAAAGTTAAAGCCCTCAAAGTTTTTGGACCTACTCCTTTAATTCTAACCAATTCCTCGAAAGTTTTTGGTTTTAGAAAATGGGCTGCTTCAATTGTTTTTCTTAGCCTTCTTAAATCAAATTTCTCTTGTAATACTGGGTGCCAATGAAACTCTACGTCCTTTAGGCTCATTAAAGTAAGCTGTCCGATTTGTTGTTTTTTAATTAAAGAGGTGGAATGTTTCTGAAGAGAAGAAAAATTTCTTAAAAAAGTTTTTGGTTCTTCCCTCACCATTTCTGTACAAATTTCTCTTGTTTCTTTGCTTTTTTTAGCAATCAAATTTAAGGGTTTCACCTTTCTTTGAGTTGCAATACCTGAATGTGGTTCTTCTGTGAAATCTTTTACCTTATCTGATAACCAATGATATCTTCTTGCGGTTGCATTTTTATCATTTAATCCTTGTTGAATTACTACCCATTTTCCGCTATGAGTAAAAACTAAATTATGATGATATAAAGTATAGCCATCTTGTAGCGCAGAATTGTCAATTTTTGCAGAAATTTTTGAGGCATAAATTAAACTTTCAATCCTCTTCTGATCCAATCCTATCACTTCTCCCCATCGTTTAATTTGCTCTGGTGTTTTTAAAGAAGTTTTTCCTTTCCCTCCACAAACAAAAATTCCCAAATTTTTTTCAATCCCTCGTATTCCTCCTTTCAAAGCTGCTAAAGTTAAAGTAGTCAATCCTGACGAATTCCAATCAAAGGCAATAACACAACCCAAACTTTGAAACCAAACAGGATCTGAAATCCTTCTTAAAAATTCTTCTTCTCCAAACTCCTCAACAATGGCAATTAAAATTGCCCTAGACAATTTTTTCATTCTTTCAAAAAGCCAAGGAGGGCAATGTCCTGTATCTAATGGAAGTGTAGCAATTCCTGTTCTCATTAATTTAATCATAACAAAAAGCTGGCTTTTCAGCCAGCGCCAATAAATAAGTTCGCAGCAAAGAGTTTAGTTTCTTGAAACCCTTATTAAACCTGAACAAGGAATTATCTCAATTCCTCTTCTTTCTAATTCATCTAAAAACAGATTCACTCCTAAAGAATCGGAAGACATATGGCCTGCAATTACTACATTTATCAAAGCATTTTCAGCCTCTTTTTTATGTTCCTCTGAAATATGCATTCCGACAACTGTGCCAATTCCAACCTGAGCCATTTTTTCATAAAGTTTTGGAGAACCTTCTGTTCCTCCAGTAATTTCTGTTAAGGCAATTTTACCACATCGGTTTTCTTTATCTCCAACAAAAATCTTAGGGCCGGCTCCAAGTTTTGTGGCTTTTTTGTACTCAGAAATTGATTTTAAGAGAGTTAAAAGATCTTTTAATCTTTCTGGATTTTCTCTCTCAATCACTTCTTTTAAAAACCGTGCCGCTAAATTATCACAAACGGTATGAAGACACATTAAGTTTATTTTTAACAACTTTGCACAATCAACAGTTCTTTGATGATTTACCCTGTTTAGACCTCTTGCTACCTCAGAAATTCTTTCTTTCATTAATTTTTCGGCAATATTAATAGGAACTCCATATTGAGCCAATACATCGCATTGAAGTTCCATTACCTCATGTAATGTTGCAAGGGCCTTTCCTAAAGGGTGATGAGAAATTACAAGATCAACCCCCAATTCTTTTGCCAACAAAATCTCTGCTGGCTCAATATCAATACCAACTAATACTTTTTTTATCTCTTTATCCTCGGCAATATGAAGAATTCTTGAATCTGAAAAAGGGTTTTCCAAACTCTCTAAATCAAACTCTTCTTTCTCTTCTTCTGACATTTTTTCATACACTTCTTTTCTTCTTTGAAGTAACTTCTCAATACCAGCCCTCCCTCTAAAATCGCTTTCTATTCCTTTTTGAATTGCTAATTTGTAGATTTCTCGAATCAGCATAGTTAAAAATCAATTTTTTAATGATTGCTTTTTAGAAGAATTGGGATTAAGAAATTTTTTATAAAGCTCTTGAATTAACCTTTCTTGTTCTTCTACATCAAAAACCTCTCGCCTAATGCAAGCTTTCTTTCTCCTTAAATATTTCCTGACACTTTTTGGAAGTCTTCTTTTCATAAATCATCGAATAATTTACCTTCTTTGAATTTTCGAAATATTTACTTTGCATTTTGAAATTTAAATTTTTAATTCCTTTTTACTCTCCTTTAATTACTGCCAAAGGCACAAGTCTTGCAACTTTTTTAGAAAGTCCTGCTTTGTGCACCACATCTACTACTTCATCTACATTTTTATAAGCCTGGGGTGCTTCTTCTGCCACACCTTTAAAAGAATAGCATTTTACAATAATTCCTTTTTGCTCTAATGTTTCTACCACATTTCTCCCAGAAATTGTTTTAATGGCTTTAGCGCGAGACATAGTTCTACCTGCACCATGACAAACTGTATGCCATGCCTCTTTTGATTTCTCTTCTCCCACAAGAACATAAGATGCTGTTCCCATTGACCCCGGAATAATTACCGGCTGCCCAGTTTCTTTATATTTTTCGGGAAGTTCTGAGTGTCCCGGAGGAAAGGCTCTTGTTGCTCCTTTTCGATGGACAATTAGTTTCATTTTCTTTCCATCAACCTCATGCTCTTCAATTTTGGCAATATTGTGCGCGACATCATACAAAAGTGTTAATTTTGCACTCTCGCCTAAAACTTTCTTCCAGGCTTTTCTTACATAATAAGAAATCATATGCCGATTTGCCCAGGCAAAATTACAGGCAGCCGACATTGCCCTAAAAAACCTTTGCCCCTCCGGAGAATTAAAAGGAACACAGCACAATTCTTTATCTGGTAATCTTATTCCATATTTTGGATAAATAGGCATCAAAATTCTTAAGTAATCTGTGCAGTTTTGATGGCCTAAGCCTCGAGAACCTGTATGAATTAATACTACAACCTGCCCTTTGAATAAACCAAATTTCTTTGCGACTTCCTCATCATAAATTTCATCTACCCTATCAATTTCGCAGAAATGATTTCCGGATCCGAGAGTTCCAACTTGATTTCTCCCTCTGTTTTTGGCTTTCTCTGAAACGCAACTTGCATCGGCTGTCTCCATTCTTCCTTTGTACTCACAATTCTCAACATCTTCTTTTTCTCCATAACCTTTTTCCACCAAATAAGGCACTCCTCCTTCTAAAATTCTGTTAATTTGCTCAATTGATAACTTAACTTTCCTTCCTCTTCCCAACCCAGATGGAACTTCTTTTTGAATCTCTTCTGCTAATTTATCTAAATAAGGCCTGATTTCTTTTTCTGTATATTCTGATTTTAGCAATCTAACCCCGCAGTTCTGATCAAATCCGATTCCGCCAGGAGAAATTGCTCCATCTGGAAATTTGGTAGCAGCAACTCCTCCAATACAATTTGAAACCACAAAGTTATTAGCAATAAAATTATGAGAAGGATGGTTTATAGTAAAATCATAAACCCAATCTTTATGAGAAATCCTTTTAATTTCTGCAATTTCATCCCATACTATCCCACTTTTACCTAATTTAGAAGTTACTGTTTTAAAATACTCTTGAAAAGTGGGAAAATTAGCAGGAACCTGAGGAGAAATATTCTTCAATCTTTTATTAATTTTCCAACACACATCAATTATAAATCTTTTTGTTAAAGGATTGCCGGTAGCAAGTTGCAAGGCTATTCTCTGGTAACTTAAACCTTTTTTTAATAAATTAGGAACAATTTTGTCAATTACTTCTCTTTTCTCTTCTAATATTTTTTGTTTGTATTTGAGATATTGAAGGGCAACATTAGCGACAAAACTGCGTTTTTTATTATATTCAAAACCAATTTTGGACCAGAGATTAATTAAACTTTCTATTTTTGAAGAAAAAACTAAATCTAATCCCCAAGAAATCTCCCCCTTAACATTAATATGCTTTTTTCGCTGCTTTATATAAATTGTTTCCACGCCAAATTCTTTAAGAAGTTTAGATATATCTTCTAAAAACAACCTACCATTAGAAATTAACTTTTCAGCCTTATTCATTTGTAATACTGGGCAATTAAACATCGTTTTTCTTCCTTTTCTTGGATGAGGAGTTCTTAACTCTGCTCCAAAAAAACTAGCAAGAAACAATCGCTTTTGCCACAAAGGACATTTAAAAATCCATTTTGGAACTCGATATCTCTGAAACACTTTTTTACCTTTTGGCACCCCTAAGGTTTGAAGAAGCACCAAGAAACTGCTTGCGTTCACACAAAAAGAGTGCTTGATATAAATTTTCTTATTTCCTTTATAGATTCTTTCTTCCTTTTGAATATGAATTGGCGAAGGAGTATAGCCAATTTTTTTAATGTCTTTTCTAATCTCTTCTAAATCTTCTTTCTTTCCAAAAAATCCCACAATTCCATCACCTCTCTTTCCAATAAAATTCATTGTTCCATCACCAAAAACAAATCCCATTATTTTTAGAAGATAAGGAAGTTTGGGATGGTTGTAAGTTAAAGGCAGAAGAGAGCGTTTTTTTAATTTTTGTAAAATTATTCTAAATCGAGGAGTGTCTTCTTTAACACCTATTTTATTAAGAGTTTTTTTAATATCCTTTTCGTCAATTATAATCTCATTTGAAGGCTCCTCATAAGGAACTCCTTCAAAAGGGAAAATTGCAATTTTATCTCCGGGATTTAGCTTTTCTAAAACCATCATTCCTTTAGGAGTATAAAATGGATGGTCTCCAGTAGCCACAATTTCTCTACCAGTTTTAGTAATTACTTTAAATACTTTACTTTTTGGTTTTATTTTCAAGAATTTTTGAATTGAGGCCTCAACTAACTTTTTTAATTTAAAATCTACAATTTTTAAAGTAAAATCTTTCTCCTTTTTCTGAAAATCCTTAATTGGAAGATAAAAACCAAAATTACTCAAAATTTTAGTGTCTCCTTTTAAACAAAAACCATAGCCCTCATGGGCATCTGGCATCGCTAAAGCATATTTTACAATTCCTGGAAGAGTAGTGATGTTTACCAATTGATGAAGTGATTTATCTCTAAAACAGTCTTCCAACAATTTCTTGGATGCATAAATTCTTGCCGGGACTCTCATATCCGACCTGAAACTTTTTGGAATTTCCCAAAGATAATCGTTAATTTTTATAAAATCTTTTTTAGAAATCATGGTTGATACTCTATTATATCTAAAAAAAATAGAGGGACAAGTGCCCCTCTATCTCACGTATCTTTCTACCTCTGCCTCTTTAAATAAAGAGACGCATTTTTTCCAAAATTCGCTCTGGGTATCAACTATGTAATAGACCTTCTCTCCTTCTATCTTTTTAATAAAATCTGTCTCATCTATAAGCGCCCCAAGGGCTAATTGCAGGTTATCTTTTGAAACTATCTTTTTAAGGTTATCATTTCTCCAAATAGCCTCATTTGCGTAAAGATAAGTCTCCCAGATAGTATTTACTAAATTATGAAAACCTCTTTTATGGGTCTTTGTCTTAAGTTCCGGAAGAGCCCTTATTACAATTAGAAGAAATAACTCATATGGATCTTCAGAAGGTATGGTAAGCCTCTCTTTCTTTATTCTCTGAACTATTAATGTAAATGGATTTTCTTCTAAAGCCATGGGGTGTTTCTCTCCTCTTTTTTGAAGCCTGATAAAATATCTTCTCTCTGGATCCTTTATTAGCCTTCCCTCAAGGCTCATGGAAATTAAATTCTTTTCTTTAAAGAAAGATGCTATTTCTCTGGATCTTCGCATCAACCTTTGGTCGTTTGTAATTAGGAAAATTGTATCAATTCTTTCATTTGGAAAGAGACTGTTTTCCAACAATTTTGTTATTCTCTCATCGGCATCCGTGCAAGAAATGCATATAAACCCGGCTTCCTCGAGCATATTTCTTGTTCCGTCTGAAAGGTATCCCTCACAAAAGGCGAAGGCTCCTATCTGAGGCTTTCCTGTTAATTCTACTAAACGATCAATCAATCTTTGTCCTGGAAAATTTAGTTTTTCGTCTCTCAAAGCAAGATACAAATTTAGCCAATCTAAAACAACTGCAAACCCTTTTTGAAAGGATGGTTGAGATATTAATTTGTCAAAGATCTTTTGATTCTCTTCTAATATATTTACAAGCGTATCCTGGTTTCTTTGAACTTGATAGATTATCTTTTTCAGTTCTTCAACAGATCTATCGATTTTTTCAGTCATTTTACTAAAAGACTCTATCTTCCTTTCTAAATCCTTCAACCATCGACTAAAAAACTCCTGAAGATTTTTTCTCATTTCCTTCACCTCCTGTTCTATTATCTTTTTAACCCCTCAAATAAATTTTGCAAGGGTTATTAAGACTGTCTTTTTAAACATCAAACAGAATTATTGCTACATAATCTCCTTTTTTCTCTTTAATCTCTAAGTCATGATAGGTAACCCCTTTAATAATTAATTCTTTCTTTTTTATTTTTTTTCCAAAAAGTTCTCCCTCAAGGGTATTATCAGAGAATTTTTTAAATTTTATATTAAAATAAGCTTCGTTCTCTGTTTCGCTTAAATATAAAATCTCACTTAAAAAATCTACAAGAAGTTGTAGAATATCTGGAGATTGAATTTTAATCTTTCTCTTGACTACTTTTCCCTCCGACTTTATTCCGGCTGCTTCAAACATCGCTCTCATCGCATTTAAAAAAAGTTCTCTTTTTGAGGAGCCAAAAACTTTTATTTTTAAATCTGCTTTATGAGGAAGAATTTCGAAAAATTTTTTCATAATTTAGTTACCGATTATTGTTTATCAAATATTAATCCATAATTTTTTGGCCCAAATAAATTGGGGGACATCTTTTTCTTTTATCTTGGCCAAAGAAGGATCAATTTTTTTAAGTAGCAAAAATCCTGCTTTGTCTAATTCAAAAGGGTCTTTTCCTGCTAACATATATCCCAAATCCCTTTCTTTACCTCCATGTCTTTTTTCTTGAGCGAAAATTAAAGTTTTGATTGCATCAACAATAAAAAAATCAACCTTTTTAACTTTATTTAAAAGCACAATCGCCTTATTTATATTTTTAAACGGTAAATGATAATAAAGTTTCTTTTTTGGCGCCAAAAATCCATATTGATTTTTAAAAGCACCGGTAATTTTGCAAACCCGATGGGTTTTCAAAACAGGTAAAGAAATGATATAGTCAAATTCAAAAATTATCTCTGGAATCGAAAAACTATAACCTTCAATTTCAATTTTTTTCTTTGGAAGTTTATTTAAGTTGAGACATAAAACTCCAAAATCATCACAAACTTTTTTAATGGGATGGTTTTGAATAATCTTATCTGAATCTCCTGCATCAAAGGCAGGACCGTCTGCAACTACTATTTCTTCTCTCTTCTTTATCTCTAAAAGAAGTTTTAGACATTCTTTTATTGTTTCTGGGTGGGTTGTTGTTGGATATTCCTCATATGAAACAATATTTGGTTTTAAAAGGATTTTCTTTTTATTTTTTACTCCTTCAAAAATTCTTCCCCACAAAAATGCTTCTTTGATAAATTCTCTTCTTTTTCTTGTTTCTTTAAGAAGAATTTCCATAAATTTTTTTAAATTCTTCTTTAATAATCCTTCTCTCATTCCAGGGAATCTTTTTTCCTTTTTTGAAACACACCCATGGCTCACATCCTTTACCGGTGATAATTACAACATCATTTTCTTTTGCTGTTTTGAGCGCCTTTTTTATTGCTTCTTTTCTGTTAATAATTTTCTCAACTTTTTCTTTTTGTCGAATTCCTTTTTCAATATCCTCCAAGATCTTTCTTGGATCCTCATCGTAAGGATCTTCGTTTGTCAAAATAATCTTCTGACAATACCGCGAGGCAATTTCTCCTAATTTTGGTCTTTTTTGTTTGTCTCGCCCTCCCCCACATGCACCAAATACACAAATCATTTTGTTTGGAGAAAATAAAGTTTGAATTTCTCGATATACTTCTTCTAAACTCTCTGGCACAACTGCGTAGTCAATAATAACCAAAAAGGGATGCTCTATGACAATTTCCATTCTTCCGGGTATGTTACTTATTTTCTCCAAACCCATTTTAGATGTTTCTATATCTATTTGTTGAGAGAGGGCGCATGCTATGGCTGCTAAAGCATTGTAGATATTGAATTTACCTAATAGTTTTAAATGAATTTTTGAACCCTTCAGAAAAAAACTTATCCCATCTTGCGATTCAACTATATCTTTGGCTTTAACAACTTCATCTACTTCATTAAAGAGTTCTTTCTTTGTCTCTCTGCATGAAGTTTCCTGACAAAACCCGTATTTCTTTTTTGCTGGAAATTGTAGGAAGTATTCTGCGTTTTTATCATCGAGATTGACTATATGAATGTTCTTTGTGACTTTAAATAATTTTGCTTTTGCTTTTCTGTAATTCTCGAACCCTCTATGGGCTTCTATGTGCTCGGGTAAAAGGTTTGTGAGAATGGCTACATCAAATTTTATGAATCTGTGCCTATGTTGGAGAATACCTTGAGAAGTAACTTCCAAGACCACATAATCACACCCTGCTTTTTTTGCTTCTCTTAAAAATCTCTGGATTAAAAAACCTTCGGGCATGGTCATTTTTAGTAAATTGGGCCACTCTTTTTTATCTAATTTAAATCTAATGGAAGAAATAGAGGCTACCCTAAACCCTGCCTCTTCTAAAATTTTTGTTATAAACTCAACCGTAGTTGATTTTCCATTTGTTCCTGTAACTCCAATAACTTTAAGATTTCTTGATGGAAAACCAAAAAACACTGCTCCCAAAAAGGTCAGCATAAGGTGGTAGGTATTGATTAAAAAAGTGGGTAATATTCTTTTCAGAAGATTTTTTATTATAAAGATCATCCTCCTCCAAGAATTTGCAATGCCTTTTTAATTCTCTCCTGTGGATCTTTAATTTCTGGAGGGATCCTTTTAAGAGCCTCTCTTGCTTCCTTTTTGGAAAATCCAAGAGATATTAGTGCCAAAAGGGTTTTGTCTTGTTTGGAAATTTTAGGTTGGGTTTTTTCAAGATCGCCACTAATTTCAAGAATTATCTTTTGAATCTTCTTTTTTCCAAGCCCTTTAACTTCTTGAAAATAGGAAAAATCCTTCTCCTTTATTGCCTTCATTAATTCTTCAAGAGTACCTTTTGAAGCAATTTTTAGGGAAATTTTTGGCCCCACCCCTGGAATTTTTTCAAGCGTTTCAAAAATCTTCAACTGTTCTATATTTAGAAATCCATATAGTTCCGGTTTTTCGTTTCTTATACAAAGGTGACAGAAAACTTTTATATTCTCGCCTTCTTTAACTTGAGAAAGAGTATTTTCTCCTAAAAAAATTTTAAATCCAATTCCTTCTCTTTCCAAAAGAAGGTAATCTCTTCCTTTAAGCAAGACTCTTCCAGAAATAAATCCGATCATCATTCTTATTTAACCACAACACCTCTTTTATAGCAAGTAACTTGCACTTTTAAAAAGGGTGTGATATTCTACATTATATTAAAAATATGCCTCGAACAAAATCAGCAAAAAAGGCTTTAAAACAAGAAAGAAAACGCCGGGCCAGAAATCTTTGGTATAAAAAAAGGATAAAAGAGACGGAAATAAGAATAAAAAAGTTGAGTCAAGAAGGAAAGTCTAAAGAAGCAAAGGCCCTGCTACCTCTTTTTTTTAAGTTTGTTGATAAGGCTGCTAAAGTTGGAGTAGTAAAGAAAAACAAAGCAGCAAGAATGAAATCGAAAATGAGTAGGTCTTTGGCAGAAAGTTAGAGATCTAAAACCAAAAGTTCTAGACCTTCTTCGGGTGCTATTCTTCCTCGTTTTATTGCTAACTCTATCTTGAAAATTTTACGATAGAATTTTTTTAATTGATCTAAAGTAAACTTCCTCGATTGGATTGATGCTTTTTTTAGGACAAAAGGATGAATATCTTTAAACTCTTCAACTAAAGCCTGATAAGGTGCTTTTTTTTCCTTCACTACAAGAAGGTTTTTAAATTGGTATTTTATCATTGAAAGGATATAAAGAGGAGATTCTCCTTTTTGAAGATGTTTATAAATAAGTTTCAATGCTTGTTTTTTGTTTCTCTCTGCCAGAGCATCTATTGTCCTGAAAATATTGGTATCTATGCTTGGGTTTACAAGAAGCAATACATCGTCTTTCTTAATAATTTTCTCTTTATTCCTATAAGCCATTAATTTTTGAAGATTTAAATAAAGTTTCCACAAATCATTCTCTACATAATCTATTAAAATTTGCTGGGCTTCTTCTTCTATTTGAAAATTTTTTTCTCTCAATATTCTCTTTATAAACTTCTTTATTTGATATAAATCAGGCTCAGAAAACTCGTAAATCTCCCCTATCTTCTGGATAAGTTTAAAAAAAGGATCTTTTTTATCAAGGTTTCCTTTTTCAAAAAATATTAGAATAATTTGGGGGGACAAAAATTTTTTGTTTCTTTTTAAAAACTCTTCCTTAAATTTCTGATTCTGCCAGATCTCTTCTATAAGAATGAAAACACTCTTAGCAAAAAGGGGGGCATTATTTACTTTATCTTCTATTTCAGAAAGATCTAAATTTTTACCATGGAATTTAAAAATAGGAAAAACTTTCTCAAAAAATTTTTTTCTTTCTTCTAATATCTCCTTAACTTTGCGTCTAGCAAAAAACGTATTTGAACCAAAAATAAGATAAACCATAATAAATTATCACTTTTGGCATTTTGGGCAAAAATAAGAAGATCTTTGAGCAATTTTTATTCTTTTTATAGGGGTCTTACAAACAAAACAAGGCTTACCTTCTCTTCTGTACACTTTTCTCAAGGCATCAAACCCTCCTTTTGAACCATCAGGTTTTCGATAATCTGAAATGCTCTCTCCTCCCACCTCTATGGCTTTTTTTAAAATCTTTTTAATTGACCAATAAAGTTTCTTTATCTCTTTTTCGCTTAAAGTATTGGCTCTTCTTTCAGGATGAATTGCCGCTGCAAACAAAGCCTCATCCGAATAAATGTTTCCAATTCCAGCAATTACCGATTGATCCATCAAAACCTGCTTAATTTTTCTTTTTGTGCCTGTGATTCTTCTTTTAAACTCTTTTAAAGTAAACTCCGCACTCAAAGGATCTATCCCTAGTTTGCTAATTTCTTTAGATTGCATCAACTGTCTCTTGTCCCAAAGTTCCACTTTAGCAAATTTTCTTAAATCCGATAAAGCCAGCATAAGGCCATTGTCTAAAAAGAAAATCAAATGGATAAACCTATTGGCGGGATCTTCCAAATGTCCTTTTTTAAGAGGAATCCATGAATTATCTTGTCTTTTCCATTTTCCAAGAAGCAAATGTCCTGTTAGTTTTTGGTGAATTAAAAGAACTTTGTCATTATCCAGAAAAAATAGAATATTTTTTCCTCTTCTTTCTATCTTTGTAATTTTCTTTTTTAGAATTTCTTTTTTGAAAACATCAAAATTTTTTGGTCGCTTTATCAATTTTTTAGTATCCGTCCATAAATCAATAAAAACTCTTTTTAGGATCTTCTTCCTGAGCTCTCTTATAGTAACCTCAACTTCGGGTAGTTCAGGCATGATTCTTTTTGCTAAGAATACTTCTGATTTTTTCTACAATTTCTTCGGGCGTGAAATGTGCCTTTACAAGAAAATCCTCTGCTCCCAATTTTAAACCTTTTTCTATTTCATCTTTTTGGCCCAAATTTGAGAGAATTAAAACAGGGATGAGAGAAGTTTTTGGATCGTCTTTTACTTTTGCCAGAACTTCAAACCCATCCATTCCAGGTAAAATTAAATCTAAAAGAATAAGATCCGGCGATTCTTCTTTTGCTTTTTTTAATCCTTCTTCCCCATCTATCGCTTCAACTATCTGATATCCTTCCTTTGTCAACTTCCGGGCTATTAATTCCCTTAAAAATTTATCATCTTCGATTATTAGAATTTTTGCCATATTAATCTTTAATTATTTTTAAGGCCGACCTATTTGTTGAATAACTTTTTCAATAACTTCTTTTGGGTCAAACTCTGTCTTGATTAACCAATCTTTTGCTCCTAATTCCTTTGCTTTATTTAATTCCACAGGCTGGCCTGAATTCGAAATCACAATAATAGGAATGCTTCTTAAACTTTCATCCTCTTTCAACTTCTCCATTACTTCAAAACCTCCCATTTTGGGCATAATAATATCAAGTAAAATTAGATCGGGCACTATCTCCTTTACCGCTTTAAGTCCTGCTTCACCATCCTTGGCTGTATATACCTCATATCCTAAATTACTAAGTTTTTTATTCAAAAGATTTAAGAGAATTTCTTCATCTTCAATGATTAAAATTTTTTTGGCCATTTTTCTTCTTTAATTTTTTTAAAAATAATATTATCTTTATTATAACCCCTATATTAGGGCAGGTAAAGTGAAAAAGAATGTTGTTCCTTTATTCTCTTTAGACTTAAACCATATTTTACCACCGTGGGCCTCCACAATATTTTTACTAATAAAAAGACCTAATCCAGTTCCTTCTGTCTCCATCTTAATCACATTTGACCCTCTAAAGAAACGGCTAAATACTCTTTTTTGTTGCTCTTTGGGTATACCTACCCCCGTGTCTTTAACGCTGAACAATACTTCCTTATTTTTTCTTTCAACTGTAACTGTAATTTTCCCTTTACAAGGAGTATAATGAATAGCATTCTCGATCAGGTTTTTAATAACCAATGTGATTTTCTCAATGTCTACTTTTACCACTTTAGGTTTTTTGCTTTCTTTTACAACCAATTTGTAGGTAAGATTTTTCTTTTTGGCAAGTTCCTTAAGGGAATTAAAGGTTTTCTTCACTAATTGATCAAATTCTACTACTTTCGGCTGATAAACAAATCTTCCTTCCTCAATTCTGGCAACATTTAACAAATCGTTGACAAGCCTTATCATTCTTTCATTAGTTTGATAGGTCTTCTGTAAAAATTCTTTTTGTTCCTTAGTCAAAGACCCAACATCCCCAGCAAGCAACATCCCTAAACTCCATTTAATAATAGACAAAGGAGTCCTCAACTGATGTGCCGAAATTGAAACAAACTGACTCTTCATTTCTTCAATTGCTTTCTCCCGTGTAATATCATGCAAAATCACAAAAAACGAAATTTTTTTTCTTTGATAAGTTGCAAAAGAAGTTGTCACTTCTAAATATAAATTTTTCCTCAAAGGCATTTCTTTTCTAAACACCTCTTTAAACCCACCATCCAACAATTTTAACAATACCTTCATCCTTCTCATCCTTTTTAATTCATCCATTGTCTTTCCCAAAACTTCTTCCTTTTTAACTCCCAAAAACTCTTCTGCTTTCTCATTGATCATCTCTAATTCCTTCCTCAAATTAAAAACAAGAATTCCATCAACAAAGTTTAAAATAATTGCCTCGGTCTTCTTCCTCTCTTCCTCCGCTCTCACCCTTGCCGCTTCGGTATCTTCTAAAATATTTAACAAAGCTCTTCGGGAGTCCTCCAACTCTTTTGTCCTCTGAGAAATTTTTCTTTCCATCTCTCTTTGAAGCCTCCATGAAGCAGTAATATCAACTATCCCAACGAAAAATCCTACAAAGTTACCTTGCGTATCCTTTCGTGGTGCAAGGTGTATATTTACTATCTTTTTTTCTTTATTTTTTCTGACTAAAGTAAGTTCCTTTCCGAAGATCTTCCCATTTTTCTTGGAAATATCTAAAAGATCATTTATTTCTGCCTTCTCAACGAAAATTTCTGAAATATGTTTTTGAATAATTTCTGTCTGAGAGTATCCTGAAATCTCTTCAAATGCTTTATTTGTTCTTTCTATTAATCCAGAGGAATCAAGGTCACAGATAGGTAAAGGAAGAAATAAAAGGAATTCATTTAGATAGACCGTTAGATTGTTTAGATCCTTTCTTAACTTCCGTACCTCTTCTTGAAGATTCTTAAGTTGTTGTCTTCTTTGAAAAAAAACTACCATCTTATTTTCACCTAAATATTATTGGTTTAAGTAAGCATCTCTCTATATTTTTCTCTTTTGTGGCTTTACAATTATCTTTCTCTGTCTTTTTCATATTGTTTTAATTTTTCCTCCAATTCTTTCACTCTGTTTTTCAATTCTATCATTTTTATTTCTCTTCCAACTGTAAGCCGATGAAATCTTTCCAATTCTTTTATCCTTTCCTGCAATTCTTTGGTCCTTTCTTTTACTTTTTCATCCAAAGTCTTGGCTAATTCTTCTAACTCCTTGGTCCTCGCTTTTACTCTTATTTCTAACACCTTTTTTTCATCTTCTAAGGCCTCTCTTTGTTCCTTTAATTTTTGAACCATCTGATTAAACTCTTGGGCTAATTCTCCTATTTCATCCCTTGTAGGTATTTTAACCTTTACATTTAGATTCCCTTCCCCAACTTTTTTTGCTGCTTGAAGTAGTTGAAAAATTGGCTTTACAAGACGTGAGACAAAAAAGACAGAAAACAAAATAGTTAACAAAATAATAAAAACAAAAGACGAGGCGCTAATAAGCCAAGTAGTATAGATATTCACTTCCACATTTCTAAAAGTTTCTGGAGATAAAAAAGGTTTAATCTGGGCAACTATATTTTCGTATCCGTTATAAATGATATATGCAAAAATCAAATTAGAAAAACAAGTGATTGCCAAAATCCCCCAAAAAATTCTAAAAAAGATACTCGTTTTCTTTTTTCTTTCTTTCATAAAAATTTCTTTTTTTATGATACTATAAAAAACGTTTTAATTGAACACATAAAATTTAAATAAGTTTTTTCTGAAGTACTTTTTTAGAAGTTGCAGAAGATTGAAAAATGTCAGGTAGTCTTTTTATGAGACTGTAAAATCCATAAGCTTCTAATACCTTTTTTATTTTTCCTTTTTGTAAATTCAAAATAGCACAGTCTTTAAGCCGAAATTGTATAGGAACATTTTTTTTAATTTGGGCTAATTTTTTTGACAAAAATGCCTGCTCTTTATATTTCAACAGCGCTTCTTTAATTTTAGGTTTGATTTTGTTGCCCTCTTCTTTAAAAAGAGCCTTATAGAGACCTTCTAAACTCTGGAAATTTTTAATTAATTGGCAAGCGGTTTTCCTCCCAATACCATATACCCCCGGAATATTATCCGAAGGATCTCCAAAGAGAGCCTTAAAATCAGAAATTTGTCCTGGCAACAATTCTAGTTTTTCCTTTACTAAATTCTCATCATATAAACCAGTGTTTTTAATGCCCCTTTTTAGAAGATAAACTTTTGTTAAAGAATCAACTAGTTGCAGCATATCTAAGTCTCCGGTAACAATAATGGTTTCAATTTCCGAATCTTTTTCTTGTTCTTTTACAATTTTTGAAATTGTCCCAATGATATCATCTGCTTCATACCCCTTTTTCTCAAAAATTTTAACCCCAATCTCTTGAAGAATTTTTTTAATCTCTGGAATTTGCTGATAAAACTCATCTGGAGCTTTAGGCCGCTTGGCTTTGTATTCCTTAAAAATTTTCTCTCTAAATGTAGGAGCAGGGAAATCAAAAGCCACCGCTAAGAAATCTGGTCTAAATTCTTTTATTACTTTAAAAAGAACCAGTAAAAACCCATAGACTGCATTTATTGGTTTTCCTTCTTTAGTTGTCAAAGGTGGTAAAGCATAAAAAGCTCTATGTAAAATAGCATTCGCATCTAATACAAGAAGGGTTTGTTTTGAATTGGTCATAAAGTTTTACCTGTTTTTACAATTATTTTACGAGTCTTTGGGTCTACCATTTTAAATTTTACCTCTATTGTGCTTTTGGGCAAAAACTCTTTTATTTTGTCTGCCCATTCAATAGCAATTATATTTTTTGGAGATAGAATACTTTCCCACCCGATACCTAAAATATCCTGTGGAGACCCAAGCCGCCAGCAATCTATATGATAAAAATTCTTAAAATGAGAGTGAGAAAGTTTGAATCTTTTCATCAAAACAAATGTCGGACTTAAAATTCTTTTTTTAACTCCAAAGCCTAAAGCAAGACCCTTCAAAAAAGTTGTTTTCCCGCTTCCTAATTTGCCAATCAAAGCAAAAATAATCGGTCCTTCTTCCTTTTTTTGAACCTCTCTTGCTATTTTTTGAGCCAAAAGTCTTGTTGCGTGTGGTGAGTGAGTAATGTATTCTTTTTTCATTGACTTTTTTAGCAAAGGAGAGTAGGTTAAAAATAGAACATGGAGGAATTTCCCGAAATAAAAAAACTAATTGAGAAAAATCGATCTATTCTTATCTGCGCGAATCCAGCAAGAGACTCGTTGGATGTTATTTTAGCCACCTCCTCCCTTTTTTATACTCTAAAAAAAATCGGTAAAGCTGTAAAACTTTATCCGGAGAATTTTTTAGCAGATAAACATTTTTTCTCTTTTCCATTAAAAGAACTTAAAAACTTTATTCTAGTTTTCAAAAACCCAGACTTTTTCCCTGAAATTTATTACAAAAAAAACAATGATACAATGGAACTTTGTTTGTTAACAAAAGGCAAGTTACCTAAATCTGAGGAGATAAGTATCTATATTCCAAAGGAAACTTCTCAAGATATTGACCTTGTAATCACTGTTGGGGTATCCTCGCTGGAAAGTTTAGGAGACTTTTATGAGAAAAATTTCAAAATTTTTTTTAATGCACCAATTATTAATCTTGACAACAATTTAAACAATAGAGAATTTGGCAAAATTAATCTTATTGAAGAGTATCCCCTTGGCTTTTTAGTCTTCAAACTAATTCGTCAATTTCCCAAAGGCATTTTTGATAGATATCTTGCAAAATCTCTATTTTTAAGCATCTTCTTGTCTTTGAAAGAAAAAGAAGTACAGGAAAATTTGTTAAAAGCTCTTTGTTTCTTAAAGGAGTATGTTGCTGATTTTAAAGACATTAAAGAAACGATTCTTCAGGGTTTTTCATCTAAAGAAAAAAATCTCTTTGAAGTTTTTGTAAGATCCATGGAATATCCATTTAAAGTTCCATTTCCAATAGTTAGTTTGAAGAAAAACCAATTAGAGAAGTTTCAACTTCAAGAGAAAGATCTTCCTTTAGGTATTCGGCTTTTTAGAGAAAAGCTTGTGGTTTTGCCATCAATACTTTTTATATGGGAAAGTCATGCTTCTTCAAATTCCACAAAAGGAATTCTCTACTCTAGCAAACAAGAACATCTCTCTAGATTATTTAGAACTTTCTCCGGCATCAAAGACAAAGAAAGAATATTTTTTTCAACAAAAGAAGACATTATGTCAACAAAAAACTTAATTTGTAAAATGTTTCATGAGTAAAATTACCCAAAAAATAGAAATTTCCTCAACTATCCAAAAGACAATATCAAAAAAAGTGGAGGGGGTTTTGGATCTAGGAAATCTAGTAGAGAAATGCCTTTCTAAAGATACATCTTTTTTATTAAGCGTAATTCTCCAAGGGGCAATTTATCTGGCTGCCTCAGATATTCATTTAGAACCAAGGGAAACTAATGTAAAGATGCGAGTTAGAATAGATGGAATGCTGCAGGATGTTTCAATTATTCCACCTAAAGTATACCATTTTTTACTCTCCCGAATAAAACTATTGGCTGGACTAAAATTAAACATTCATAACCGTCCCCAAGATGGAAGTTTTTCGGTAATTTTACCTGCTTTATCTAAAAAAGAAAAGGCAAAAGAAATAGAAATAAGAACCTCTGTGCTTCCAGCAGATTACGGAGAATCAATCGTAATGAGGATTTTGGATCCTGCAAATTTAAGGAGTATTGAAGAACTGGGTTTAAGAGAAGATTTATTAGAATTGTTTAAAAAAGAAATAAAAAAACCAAACGGAATGATCATTGTCACCGGTCCGACAGGATCTGGTAAAACAACTACTCTTTATGCTTTCTTACAATACCTAAATAAACCCCAAATTAAAATCATTACTATAGAAGATCCAATCGAATACAGGCTAGAAGGAATTTCTCAAACTGAGGTTCACCCTGAAAGAGGTTATGATTTCGCAAACGGTCTAAGAGCCATTGTTAGACAAGATCCAGATGTAATTCTTGTAGGAGAAATACGAGATCTTGAAACTGCTCAAATTGCCATTCAGGCTTCTTTAACAGGCCACCTTGTTTTCTCCACTCTTCACACGAACGATGCTGCCGGGACTATTCCAAGGTTAGTGTCTCTTGGTGCAAACCCTTCAAACATAGCGCCGGCAATCAATTTAGCAATTGCTCAAAGATTGGTTAGAAAAATCTGTCCAAAATGTTTTATTTTTCGCCCTTTAAAAGAAGAGGAAAAGAAAATCATTCAGGATGAGTTAAAAAATATCCCTGAACAATTAAAAAAGAAATATAACCTTGAAAACTTGAATGAAATTCAGGTAAAAGAAGGTAAGGGGTGTAAGTTTTGTAATTTCACAGGTTATAAAGGAAGAATTGGTATTTTTGAAGCTATTTTGGTAAATGAGGAAATGGAGGATTTAATTTTAAAAAATCCTTCTATCGTGGAAATAAAAAGACTAGCAAAGAAACACGGAATGGTATCTATGTATCAAGATGGTCTCCTTAAAGTCCTTTCTGGTATCACTACGATCCAAGAGGTACAAAGAGTTGCTAAAGAGGACTAAAATTTAAAATCCCTGACCGGATTGTCCTTGGGTTTCCCAAAAGATCAGGATTTTTCCGAGGAATAGTCGAGCCAGAGCCCAACTATTCCAAGGGTCTAAGAAAAATCCCTTTCCGGCCAGGGACTTCCTTTATTATATCAAAAAAAATATGATTGTCAAGGTAAACATACATGAAGATGATATCTTAGACAATACTTTAAGACCACGCAGATGGGGAGAATATATTGGACAGGAGCAAGTTAAAAGAAATGTTAGAATTATAATTGAGGCTGCAAAAAAAAGAAATGAACCCCCCGAGCATTTATTGTTCTATGGAAGCTCAGGACTTGGTAAAACAACTCTTGCTTATTTAATAGCCAGGGAGTTAAATACAGAAATGAAAATAACTTCAGGCCCTGCTATTGAAAGACCAGGTGATTTAGCGGCAATTTTGACAAATTTAAAAGAGGGTCAAATTTTATTCATTGATGAAATTCATAGGCTAAATAGAACCTGTGAGGAATTAATCTATCCTGCTTTGGAAGACTATAAACTTAATATAATTGTCGGCAAAGGTCCTATGGCTCGGACTCTTGAGATTAAACTTCCTAAGTTTACTTTAATCGGGGCAACTACAAGGATTGCTCAACTTACTTCTCCTCTGCGCAATAGATTTGGGGCCATCTTTCAGTTAAGATTCTATACAGTTAAAGAGATTGAGCAGATAATTGAAAGGTCGGCAAAAATACTCAATGTAGAAATAGAGAAAGAGGCTGTTGAAACTATCGCTCAAAGGTCACGGTTTACTCCAAGGATAGCAAATAGACTTTTAAAAAGAATTAGAGATTTCGCTCAAGTTGAAAGCGACGGTATAATTACAAAAGAAATTGCCAAGAAAGCGCTGGAGGCCTTAGAAATTGATGAGTTAGGGCTTGAGCCAGCAGATAGAAAAATTCTTGAAACAATAATCTATAAATTTGACGGAGGACCTGTTGGCATTCAAGCGCTTGCCGCTTCTCTATCAGAAGAGGTAGATAATATTTTAGAAGTTTATGAACCCTATCTTTTGCAATTGGGGTTAATTAAAAGAACTCCCAAAGGAAGGGTAATAACGGAGGCTGCTTTAAAACATCTTAAAATTAAACCAAAAAACAGACTTCTATAAAAACATGTCCGGACATAGCCATTGGCATGGAATAAGATATAAAAAGGAATTAGAGGACAAAAAAAGGGCTAAAATTTTTTCAAAAATTAGCCGCCAGATTGCTGTTGCTGCAAGAGAAGGAAAAGATCCAGAAACAAATCCAAAACTTAGAATGGCAATTGAAATGGCAAAGGAATTTAATATGCCAAATGAAAATATAGAAAGAGCCATCAAAAGAGGTTCTGGTGAAATTGAAGGGGAGAAATTAGAAGAGGTAACCTTTGAATGTCTTGGTCCTGGAAACGTTGCAATTATTATTGAAGGTATTACAGATAATAAAAACAGAACGCTTAGCGAAATTAAGCAGATTCTACAAAAAGAGGGAGGAAAATTAGCCGACGAAGGATCTCTAAGATGGCAGTTTAAACGAATGGGAACAATCAGAGTGAATGCCCAAAATGTTAATAAGGAAGATTTGGAGCTTCTTGCTATCGATTTAGGGGCTCAGGATTTTAAATGGAGAAATTCTATGCTTGAAATTTATACAAAGCCTGAGGATTTAGAAAGAATAAAGTCCAAACTTGAAGAAAGGAAAATACCAATTGAATCAGCCCAATTGGAATGGGTTCCTGAACAAGAAATTGAGGTTTCTAAAAAAGAAAAGGAAGCGCTGGAGCGTCTTTTTGAGGCTTTAGATGAGAATGACGCAGTGCAGGAAATATATTCAAATTTAAAAATATGAAGATTTTGGGAATTGATCCGGGAACAGCAACAACTGGCTATGGGGTTATTAAAGCAAAAAGGGGGAGTGATAAACTTATCTGTCTCGATTATGGATGTATCAACACATCACCTGCTGTAGACCCTTGCAAGCGCCTAAAACAAATTGAAAAAGGGGTGAATAAACTTATCAGAAGATTTTCCCCCAGAGTTTTAGCAGTAGAAAAATTATATTTTTTCAAAAATTCCAAGACGATTGTAAGTGTTTCACAGGCCAAAGGGGTAATTCTTCTTGCAGCCGCCAAAAAGAAGGTGCCTGTTGTAGAATTTACACCTCTTGAGGTTAAAATGGCAATTACAGGTTATGGAAGAGCAAAAAAAATACAGATGCAAAAAATGATTCAAGTATTATTGGGCTTGAGAGAACTACCAAAACCCGACGACGCCGCTGATGCTCTAGCCTTAGCAGTATGTGCCCATCTTATGCTTTTTTCAAAATTAAGCCCTTTCAAGCAAAAAGTCTTGACAGGGAGGTGGAGAAAAATATAATAGGCTTATAGATTGTTTTGGAGGACAATTAAAGGTCGATTTAAACAATAATTTTTAAAACCATGGAATACATTGACAAAATCCTCTCTCAAATTGTTAATCAAGAAGAATGGGAAGAAGAGGATGTAGAGGAAGAAGAAACTATTGAAGAAGAAACACCCGAGGAAGAGGCTGAAGAGGAAACCCCAGAAGATGTATCCGAGGAAGAAGAGTTCGGAGAAGAAGAGGAGGATGAAGAATTATAAAATCCCAAAACCCCCCATAATTTATGGGGGGTTTTGGGATTATTTTAAAAAATGAAAAAAACAAAAAGAGTATTTAAAACAGCGTCTTTTAAATGGCCTAAAGTTATTATTAAACTTACTCTTTTTTCTTTACTATTTTTTCTCCTTTGTGGATCCTTCGTTTTTATACTTTTTGCAAAAGATTTCCCAAGACCAGAAGTTTTTGAGGAAAGACATTTAGCCCAGCCAACTAAAATTTTTGACAGAAGTGGTAAAGTATTGCTTTATACGATTTTTGGGGAAGAAAAAAGAGAACCAGTTAAACTTAAAGACCTTCCGGATTATCTAATAAAGGCTGTTTTGGCAGCAGAAGATGCAAAATTTTATGAGCATCACGGGGTAGATTTAAAAGGTATTTTAAGGGCGATTTTAATAGATCTAAAATTAAAAAAACCGGTTTACGGTGGCTCAACTATCTCTCAGCAATTAATAAGATCAACCTTTCTAACAAGAGAGAAAACAATAAAAAGAAAAATTAGGGAGGTTATTTTAACATTAGAATTAGAAAGACGTTATTCAAAAGATCAAATTTTGGAGTGGTATTTAAATCAAATTCCATTTGGGCCAAATATATATGGAGTTGAAGCAGCGGCCCAAGATTTCTTCAATAAACCTGCAAAGGATGTAACTTTGGAGGAGGCAGCAGTTTTGGCTGCTACAATTAGAGCCCCTAGTTATTATTACCCCTTCTCAGAACATAGAGAAAAACTTTTAGAAAGAAAAAATTACATCTTAAAGAGAATGTTGGAAGAAGGTTTTATCTCTCAAGAAGAATACCAACAGGCTAAAAAAAAGGAAATTCATTTTGTTAAAACTCCTATTACAATCAAAGCCCCTCATTTTGTTTTTTATGTAAGAGATTATCTCTTTAAAAAATATGGTGATGAATTTCTAAAAGAAAGTGGACTTAAGGTATACACTACTTTGGATTGGGAATTCCAAAAAAAATTAGAAGAAATAGTCAAAAAAGAAGTAGAAAGAATTAAAAAATATAATGCTCATAATATCTCAATTGTGGCTATAGACCCAAATACAGGCCAAATACTCGCAATGATAGGCTCAAAAGACTATTTTGGTGAACCTTATCCAAAAGGTTGCAAACCAGGAGTTAATTGCCTTTTCGAACCAAAAGTTAATGTAGCAGTTTATGGTATTGGCCAGCAACCCGGATCTGCCTTTAAACCTTTTGTTTACGCTACCGCTTTTGAAAAAGGTTATTCTGAAAATGATAAAGTCTTAGATGAATTAACCAATTTTGGTAAATGGGGTGGGAAGTATTATATACCTCAAAATTATGATGGTAAATTTCGAGGTTGGGTTACATTAAAGCAAGCCTTAGCCCAATCTCTAAACGTACCTTCTGTGAAAGTATTACTTTATTTTGCAGGCATTGAAGACAGTATAAAAACAGCCAGAAGGTTTGGTATTACCACCTTAAACAAACCTCCTTCTTTTTATGGTCCATCGTTAGTGTTAGGAGGAGGAGAAGTAAAACTTTTAGATATAACCTCAGCCTATGGGGTTTTTGCAACAGAGGGTTTAAGAAATCCTCCTTCTGCCATATTAAAAATTGAAGATGCAAAAGGAAGAATTATAGAAGAAAACAAACCTTCGCCTTTACGAGTAGAAAGGGTGGATGTTTGCAAAAAGATAAATGATATTTTATCAGATAACGATGCCAGGGCACCAATGTTTGGCAAAAATTCACCTCTTTATTTTAAAGATCACATTGTAGCTGCCAAAACCGGTACCACAAACAGTTTCCGAGATGCCTGGACTATAGGATATACTAAAAATATTGTAATTGGAGTTTGGGTAGGAAATAATGATAATTCTCCAATGAAAAAAGTGCCAGCGGTCACTATTGCGGGACCTATTTGGCACAAAGCAATGGAGGAAGCCTTAAAAAGATGGCCTTAAACTTGCTTAATTGGCATTAAAATATAAAGAAAATCTTGACTGTTTTTTGGTTTAATTACTCCTGGTCCTTCCTCTTGATTAAGTTCAAAGATAAATTCTTCTGTTTGAATCTTTGAGACTCCCTCAAATAAAAATCGCCAGTTAAAACATGTTTTTACTTTCTCTCCTTTGACACCGGCTTTAATTTCTAAAGTTGCTTCACCTAAATCTGTATTTTGTGCTGAAATCTCTATACTACTCTTTTTAGGATCCACAGAGAGCATTACTTCATTTCCTCCTCCTGAAAAAATACTCGCGGTTTTAATTTTGTTAAGAAATTGTTTTTTATCTAAAATAACCTGGGTATGATATCCTTTTGGGATAACCGCCTGATAATCGGGAAACTCGCCTTCAATTAAGCGTGAAATTAACTGAGCCTGTGGATTTTGCGAATCCGCAAAATATGATTCAAACATAACTTGTCCTGAAGAGAAAAACAAACTAATCTTTCTTTCGTTTTCTGAAAACATATTTACTATTTCCCTTGCTGCATTCCTGGGTAGAATAAATGATTTTTCTTGAAGCAGATCTTGAGGCTTCTCAAAGAATAACGTCTTCTGGGCCAACCGAAAACTGTCAGTTGTTACAATTTTCAATTGATCTTTTGAAAAAGAGAAAAAAACACCAGAAAGTTCGGGTCTTGTTTGTGTAGGGCTACAAAAATCAATTACCTGAAGAATTCCTTCAGAAAGAGGATATGGATTTAATCCTATCTTCGTAGATTTTTCAATTTTAGGAATTATAGGAAAGTCTCTGGGATCCATTCCTTTTATTTGTATTTTACCGTTTTCTCCTATAAGATTTAAGGTTTTTCCTTTAGTTTCAATGTTTAAGGAAGGACTCTCTATTAAAGAAACAATATCTTTAAAGATTTTTGTTGGAACGGTTATCTCCCCCTCTTTTTCTACTTTTGCTAAACAAAAATAAATAGATGCAATTTCTAAATTTGTAGTCACAAGTTTAAGTTGATTTTTCTCACAAGCCAGAAGTACATGATTTAATATTGGTAAAGTGAGATTCTTTGTACAGATTCTCTCAACATAACTTAATCCTTTGTTTAATTCTTCTTTTAAAATAGTAAGTTTCATAATTTTATTTTAAATTATTATTAGTGTTAAGGCCAAAAAAGTGTGGAAACAGGATAATATAAAGAAGAAAGCACTATTTTAATTTGATAATTTCTGAATAAAGTTGTGGAAATTTTGGGTATATTCAATTGGAATAAAGAACTTCAGAGATAATCCCCTGGAAAATTCACAAGTTATTCAGAATATAAACGTTCTTTTAAAAGATTAATTTCTTCAACCAAATCTTCATTTTTTTCGAGATCTTTGGCTATTTTTTCGTATGCATAAATTGCAGTTGTGTGGTCTTTCCCACCAAATTTTTTTCCAATTTGCGGGAATGAATATTTTATTTCCTCTCTTAAAAGATACATAGCAATTTGCCTAGGTCGGACAATTTCTTTCTTTCTGGAGTTTGACAAGAGCTCTTTTTCAGAAATATTATAAAACTCTGCGACTATTCTAGTTAATTTCTGAAAATCTACCCTTTTTGACCTTGGTCTGATAATCTTTTTTAGGAGTTTTTTTGCGCTTTCTAAATCTAAAGTTTCTGTATTTTGTAGCCTTTGAGAAGCAATTAAGCGATTGAGGGCACCCTCTAATTCTCTTATGTTGCTTTGGATATTTGTGGCAATGAATTCTAAAATTTCATCTTCTACCAGAAAGTTTTTCTCTTGAGCCTTCTGTTTTAAAATAGCAACCCGGCTTTCAAAATCAGGTTGAGAGATGTCTGCAATCATACCCCCTTCAAATCGTGATTTTAATCTTGCCTCCAGCGCCGAGATAGCTTTCGGAGGTCGATCAGAAGAAATAACAATTTGTTTGTTATTCTCATATAGGGTATTAAAAAGATGGAAAAATTCCTCCTGGGTTTTTTCTTTTCCAGCAATGAATTGAATGTCATCAACAATAAGCACATCGTATTTTCTATATTGTTCTTTAAACTGTTCAATAGTCTGGTTTTTAATAGCATTAATAACTCCTCCGGTAAACCTTTCAGAACTTATATATCTTACCTTTTTTTCAGGAAATATTTTACAAATTCTGTTGCCGATAGCTTGTAAAAGATGTGTCTTACCAAGCCCTACTCCTCCATAGACAAAAAGAGGATTGTAGAGGGTACCCGGAGATTCAGTTACAGCCCACGCCGCCGCATGAGCCAATTCATTAAAAGGTCCAACAACAAAGTTTTCAAATTGGTATCTTGGATTTAGGTTTGTTTCTTTATTGGTATAAAGTTCTTCGAATATTAACTGATCTGGGTGCACCTGAGGAATTTTTCCAAGAGAGGGATTTTTGAACATATTTCTGGGAGTGACTTTGAAATCTATTTTTTTTATATTTTCATTAAATTGTCTTATAATCTTCAAAAGCGTTTTTTTATACCGCTTCTCAATCCATTCTTTTGAGAAGTTATTAGGCACGCCAATTATAATAGCATCCTTTTGAATCTCAATAATATGTGTATTTTTAAACCAAGTGGCAAAGTTAGCCGGAGAAATACTCAGCTGTATTTGGGCTAATATTGCTTGCCAGATTTCTTCTTTTTTCATAATAACTCCTTATTTCAATTATAAGAGATTTAACAAACAAGGCAAGAAACAAGAAATTTCAACACCCTGTGAATAATTTGTGAATAAGATGTTAAAAATCTTTCATTTGACCTTCTTCTTTTTTGATATTATACTCTAAATATGTATCGACATTTCGAAATTTCGAAATCTTGACATTTTGATATATCGATAAAACCATGGTCATTGGCTACAAAGAAAAAAAACGAAAAAGAAAGAAAACCCACGGGTTTTTAAAACGAATTAGAACAAAAAGTGGAAAGAGGGTTCTTCGAAGGCGACGAAAGAAAAAAAGGAAAAGACTAACTGTTTGAATTATTTTAGATTTAAAACGTGTTGCCCAAGAAATATCGTTTAAAAAAGAAAAAAGAATTTGAACGAGTATTCAAAAAAGGAAAGGCTAAAAAGAAAGATTTTTTGTTTATTAAATTCGTTAAGAATGATCAAAATGCTACTAGATTTGGATTTGTCGTCTCAAAGAAAATATCCAAAAAAGCAGTTGTACGAAATAAAGTAAAAAGAAGACTTAGAGAAGCGGCAAGAGAAATGCTCTCTGAGATAAAACCCGGATATGATGTTGTAATCGTGGCTCAGAAAGGAATAGAAAAACAAGATTTTTTTCAAATAAAGAACCAATTAAGACAGTTATTAAGAAAAATAAATTTACGATGATTTTTTCGGATTTATTTAGAATTCTTTTGTGGCAACCTTTGTTTAATCTTTTAATCTTTTTTTATTTATATCTACCTGGAAACGATTTTGGTATAGCAGTTATTGCTCTGACTATTTTAGTCCGATTAATTTTGTGGCCATGGCAGAAAAAAGCCATTCATTCACAATTGGTTCTTCAAAAAATTCAGCCCAAAATTAAAGAACTTCAGAAAAAATATAAAAACGATAACGAAAAACTAGGAAGAGAATTTTTAAAACTTACACGCTCTCAAAAAGTAAATCCATTTTTTGGCACGTTTATCACTTTTTTACAACTACCCATTTTAATTGCTCTTTATAGGGTCTTTTGGCAAGGATTTAGTGAAGAAAACTTAAAATATCTTTATCCGTTTATGAAAAGGCCTGAAATATTAGACCCCTCATTTCTGGGAATGATAGATTTAAGTCAACCAAATCTTATTATGGTTATTCTGTTGGCAATTGTTTCGTTTTTGCAACAGCGCATGATGACGAAAAAAAGAAAAACAAAGAAAAGTTTTGAAGATGTTTTTCAGGCTCAGATGCTTTATATTATGCCTGTTTTTATAGCCTTGATATTTTTAAGACTTCCTTCAGCATTAGCATTGTATTTAATCGTCTCAACTATTTTTGCCATATTACAACAAAAAATAGTTGAAAAGGAGATAGCCGAACATGAAAAAAGAGAAGATGAAAAAACAAATTAAAAAAATTACTGAAAAATTTTTTGAAAAATTAGGTTTCCCAGGGGAGATAACAGTAGATCTAAGGGAAGAGAGTACTTTTTATATTTCCGTCAAAACCGATGAGCCCCAAATTTTGATTGGAAAAAGAGGAGAGACTTTATTTTTGATCCAAAAACTTCTTGTAAAAATCTTAAAGAAAGAAATCTCCCAAGATGCTTTAATTGATTTAGATATTAACGATTATAAAAAGAAGAAAATTAACTTTCTTAGAGAATTGGCCCAAATTACAGCAGACGAGGTGGCCTTACATAAAAAAGAAAAAGAACTGGAACCAATGCCAGCCTATGAGAGAAGGATTATCCATTTAACATTGGCAGAAAGAAAAGATGTCACAACCGAAAGCAAAGGCAATGAGCCAAAAAGAAGGGTAGTGATTAAACCACTCTTATAATATTTTTGCTTTAATTAGAAGAATCGAACCGATTACATTATCAAAACCAAGTTGGGCTAAGTCTGGTGCTGTAACCCCTATAGCAAGAGCAATCCCTCTTGGAATAATTGCCCCAGCACCATTGATAATCCTGGGACCATTTGTGATTGCGTCTTTCCGGTCATATAAAATTGCCAGATACGAAGAACCTTTTTCAAGGCCAACATAAGAAATTCCTTCCGGTAGAAAGACGCTTACATTTCTTCCTCCCAAAAGACCAGAAAAACTACCGTTACCATCCTCTATATCATC
>CAZHBV010000001.1:42134-49153 GCA_964530855.1 uncultured Candidatus Saccharibacteria bacterium
TTCTTCCATCAGCAGATTCCCATCCTCCTTGCCAATGAAAAGTGATTGACGAAGGTTTATCTTCGGGATATAAACAATCGGCATTTTCACATACAACTAAATCTGCATTCTTCGCCTCTTCATTAATCACAAACACAGTGAGAGAACTAGCATCTTGGGAGTCAGGTGTATTAAAATATGTTACCTCTTCATCAGTAGGAAGATATACATGTGCCCAACCTGCATGTCTGTTTGCTACTCTGGGTAAGTTATGCAAAATTGCACCATATCTTTGAGGACGTCCATACTCATCTTTACCGGCTTTAAGAGCCAATGAACGAACATTGTCATGAAGCCAATTAGGAAAAGAATCTTGGCTTGTTTGAAAAATTTCAAATTTTTGACCAGGTTCAAGTGGCGTATCTAACCTAAAATTCTCTTTATTAGAAAGATAAACTCCAGGCATATCCCAAATAATTTGGATGCACTCAACATCTCTTACGATGTTAATTTGAACGCAACTGTTGGCACCGTAAGAAGGGAGACTGGTATCTGGCAAACTTCGGATAGGGTCTCCAATACAGTCGGGGTTCTTAAAAAATTTTATTTTTATTTTGTCACTGCTTTGAAAAGTATAAAAAGATTGGATGTCAAAAGAGGCACTTAAACTTTTTGTAGCCTCAACTTTTTCATATCTTACACCCGCTGGAAGAGGAAAATGGACACCGGGTGTACCATCGCTATGATTGCCACAAGTACTATCGGTATAAATAATAATCCCCCGTCCCATGGCTCTTAATGTTGGCGGCTCAAGTGTAAGGAGTTGAGGATTTATTTCGTTTAAGGCAATAGTTGCACCCAGAATAATCACAAGCCCTATGAAAGCGTAAATCATTTGTTGTTTTGCATCTTGCATTTGTTCAGGGTTTCCAGCAGATGTAAGAAATCGAATTCCTCCTACAATAAGAACTCCTAAGACAATTACTCCTATAAAGGTGATAGTAAAATAATAAATATACCGAATATAGTATGGTAAATAAGAAATTAAAGAAGGAGGAGGGCCGTAATGAAGGGTGGGATAGGTAACCTCCAAACGAGGATACGTTTGAGCCAATACTAATTTGAGACTACCAAAAAAAAGAAGTAGAGAAATGAAGATCGAGATTGCTAGAAGTTTTTTATATTTTGCCATATACCATTTTATCATTTTTGAGGTCCAATAATACAACAGAAAAAGTTACTGGAGATATCAGGATAGTCTCTGTACCAAACTTCGTCATAACAATAACAATTTAAAGGGGTTTTCTTATCTTTTTTTCTAAAATTGAAATAGTCACAATCTAAAGGAGGATCATAGGGATTACATATCTCCTGTTTTATGTGTTGATACCACTTGGCTACATGACAGTTTTCAAGGTATTGAACAGCCACATTGCGCTCAAGATAATCCTGAATATCTACATATGTCATCCGGCAGCGAGTAAGATCATATTTCCCTCCAATATAAACCTGCTTTACCTTCTGTTCGCGGTAGGCATTTTTTATTTCTTCTTTACTTGCTAAATCGAAGTTAAAGTGCTTTGTACGTTTTTTTTCAATTTCAATCAGCGCTTTAATAAGTTGTTCAAAATCCTTCGATTTTCGAGAATAATTCAATAATTTCTGAACCTCAACCAATTTCTCTATTAAAGTATAATCTCTTTCTTCTATTTCATCAAGTTTTAGATTTCCATTCTCATCTCTACAATTTCCATCATTGGCTTTGCAGCAAAGATCTTTTCCAATTGGCACTCTCTTCCCTGCTTTTGGATGACCATTCGGGTGTTGAGGATCCTTTTTTGGATATACCGAATTGAGTTTGTAGAAAGATTCATAAAGGGACTCTTTTGCATCTAAAATAGGTTGATAGAGACTATTTATTTTAGAAAACTCTGTTTTAATATCAAAGTAAGCCTTATTTATCTGATCCTCGGTATACCAGTAGCCGTTTACTCTTTCAAAAAGACAACCAATGCAGTTATGAAGAATAACGTCGCCCAATGGAGTATGAACAGTAATCTGATGACAGACAGTTTTACATCGAACAAGTTCGCAAGGGACAATATTGCTTGGATCAGTTGCATCAACTAATTCCTGGCTAGATTGACCAAGTTTTTTAGCCTCCTTAATTTGTTCAAGAACCTTTTCAACCATAAACCCTCCTTTGTTATAAATATTTTTTAATTCTCTTAAAATATCTTCTATCAGTTTAATCGCTTCATCCATCGTCTTTCCGATTGGAATTTCGACAATTCTATCGCAAGTTACTTCTACTTTTTCTTGGGCAAATACAAAAGATGGATAACCTCTTTGCGTTTCTTGAAAAGGAGAAAGGTGAGAAGGGTAAGTGTAAAAAGTGGCTGGATCATCTGACACCAAGAGAGTCTCGCTTGGAAAGTTTTTTAAAGGAAAAGAGGTGGTTTTGATTTCTATATCCTTTCGTGGTGACATCTTCTCTTTTAATGCAAAAAGTTGGGCACGTGCCAAGGGTTGAGCAAAATAGTAAGGATTTAGATACCGACGCATTTGTTTTAAATAGTTGAGTTGATCTTCCAAATGATTTATATTAGTTTCCACGTCTCTTTGTGGGGGATCTGTTTTTGGGCTACGCGTTCCTTTGTTTTCAACAGCAGCCAAGGAACTAGAACTATTCCAGATGATTTCTTCTATTTTTTCAAATTCATCTCTCAGATCGTCTCCTTTTTTGGCCGAAGTGATCCAACTCTCCCAGCCATATGAGGCATTAATACATTCTTTGATTTTGTTTCTAAGTTCTTTTGCCTCATCACTCCAGTAATATGACTCATCTTCGTAATCATCATTTTTTACAAGAGGCCAATTGATATCGGATTCTAAAAATCTTCTAAAATGCTCAGCCAAATATTTAATTTCAGCCATCTTGCAAGGAATGGGATCATTTTCATTCTCATAGAATTTTGGAATTTTTTCTCGAAGATCTTGAATTTTTTGGATTGTTGCCGGAGAACAAGGGTTACCTGTACAAGGGTCACATTCTGGACCTGGACAGGGTCCAGGGAGACCGAATCCACAGGAAGAGCAGTTGCAGTTGGAGCAGTTACACTCCTTTGTTGCTTGATAGAGTTTCTCGTCAAAACCCTTAAGCTCTTCAGCAATTTCCACTAATTGCTTAGAGAGATCAGCCAACATATGGGTTGCCGGAAGTGTAGTTGAGGCTACCTCATGAATTCTTTTAAGTCTTCTTCCTTCCAGTGCTCCCTGATATTGAGTAGAGGTTGCGCTTGGGTTTTCTTGATAGACCGCAGTGTATAAAGATGATGTGGAGACATTTAAGGAAATGATAGGGTAATCTTCTTTGCTTGTATCAGGGTCAGTAGAGGTGGCGAGTCCAAAAAAAGCATAGATAAAGGAGGAAGGGTATCTCTCCGATGTGATCACCACTCCTATAGGGATTTCTCTGAACTTCCATATAGTTTTACCTGAAGGATTAAAATGAGGAATTTCGGTGGTGGGAATTTGTTGAAGAAATGGAGTGGAGAAGAGAACCAACTGCGGGTTAATAGTATTGAGAATTAGGTAGGCTGAAAAAATTATGAGAAACCCTATTAAAGCCTGTTGAATTTGTTCTTTTGCCTCAGCCATCCAAGAAGGATTTCCTGCTGAGAAAATATAGCGAATGCCTCCCCAAATCATCAATACTAAGGTCAGAAACCCTGCCAGAAGAATAGAGAGATTATAAATATATTTTAAAAATATAGACAGAGGAGTATGAGGAGAAGCAGGAGGTGTGGCAAATGGGATTGTTGGATAAGTAACTTCAAGTTTCCCTTGCGAGAAGACAAATCTAGCAAGACAAATAAGGAGAAGGAAAATTATAGCAAAAAGAGAACAAAATTTAAGACTTCTTTTCATAACTGGGGTTTATTGTTTCTGAAATAGTATATAAGAGCCAAAAGATAAAACTACCCAGGTAAGGTATTAACTCTCCCAGAAACGCTAACCAGAACCTTTTACTTTTTCTCTTTGTTATTCCTCTCCAACTTCCCAAAAATAATAAGCCTAGAAAATCAGGAATGAAAGATAGATTTTCATCAATTAGAGGGCATAGTATACCAAATATATCCAATCCCAGAGCAAGAATAAGAGCCATGATATCAGCCACACTTGTTTCTTGATTATTCATTTTTTTTCAATTTTTTCATTTGTTTAATTTTAACTACTTCTTCCGGGGCGGTAGTAATTAACTGGTGTTCTGCATAGGAGGAAACAACTCTAATGGCAACATGTTTCTCTCCTGCAAAAAATATCCCTTCTCCAATTGGCGCCTCTAATAAAAGATATTTTTCTTCATCGGTTAAATTAAATGTTTTTTGGACAACATCTATTGTAGCCGGAGATTGCTTCATTAAAAGCTGCAATGAAGAGTTTGTGATAATTGGTTGTCCGTATTCTGATTTCATAAAATCATTAACATCCTGGGTAATTGTTGTTGTTCCAAGCCAGTATTTTCTCCCTCGTTTTACAATACCAAATAAAAATGAGGCAGAATCTTCAGATTGCATTAGCCACCAAGCCTCATCAATAACAAGAATCCTTTTTTTCATTTCTCTTTTAACAGTATTCCAGATATATCTCATAATTATATACATCGCCATTGGCCTTAGTTCTGTTTCCAGGTTACGGATTCCAAAGACAACCATTTGCTTCTTCATGGTAATGTTTGTCGGATAGTTGAAAAACCCAGCATAGACTCCCTTTGTGAATTTCCTGAGTTTTCTTGTTAGGCTTTCTGCTCCCTCCATTGTTTCCAAAACTGCTTCTAAATCTGATAAAAGAGGAGTTCTTTCTTTCCATAAAGCAGGATCGGTTTCCGGTGTTATATCCCTTGCAGCATAAGTTTCTTCAATTGCCTGATCAATTAGAGCATCTTCTTCTGGAGTGAGTCCTCCAAGCATTACACGTATCAAGCCAACTAGATTAATAATATTTGACCTGAAGACATCCTCCGGAGTTTCGTCTTCTGCTGGTAGAGGGAGATCAAAAGGATTTATATGATTTGGAGATTTTAAAGAAATATCATAAAAAGCCCCTCCAACTGCATCACATAAAAACTTATATTCATTTTCAGGATCAATAACAATCACATCTACCCCAAGCATTAAATATCTTAAGATCTCCAACTTGACCGCATAGGAATTATGAACAAACATTCCTCCAAAACCAGCCAAAAACACTTCATTGTCAACAGTAAGATCATAAACATATTTTTCTTTTTTATTTTCAATCTTTTTAATTTCTACAATTTCATCAAAGAAAAGGTCAGAAAATGCTAAGTTTTTTAGAACAGAAAGTATTTCTTGGACTTGTAAAAGCGTTTTTTGGCAAAAAAGGGTTGATTGGGAATAATATCTTAACGACAAAGAATCTGCCAGTGCGGAAAAGACAGGAGAGGTATCTACTTGAAGAGCTTTTGATCTGTTTTCAAGTTTTTCCAAAATCTTAATTAAATGAGACCTTGATGGTTTAAAAACACCTCTTTTTAATGGGGAAATTTCACGAATACCTCTTGGAAGATCAGGAGCCAAAGATGCAAGATTTTCAAAAAGAGAGGAAATATTGGGTATTACATCAACATTTGTGTTACCTTTTTGAGAGATGATTTTTTGAAGCCGTTTTCTTTTTGGAGAAGAAAGGAAATTAATTTCTTTTTGAAATACTTGTAAATTTTCTTTTCCTGAAATTGTAAGTTGCCAATAAACTCTCTTTTTTGTCCAGTTTTGGTTGGTGGCTTTCTTTGATTTTTTTCGGATTCTGGCTACAATCCCAAAGTAATAAAGAAGATAGGCAATATCGGATATTAATTCCTTAGATTTTGAAACAATTGCAATTTTGTTATGTTCCACCCCTCCATCTCCTTCAAAATAACCAGAAAGGAAATAAGCAATTTGGCGTCTCTCTAAATTAAAGATAAACCCAGGAACATTTTTTTTGCTTGCCTTATCCATTCCGCCCAATGCCTTTATAATTTCAACAAAAACCCGTCCAAAGCAGTTTATCCCTTCTTTGGTTTTATAAAAAGGAACATTTATTTTTTTAAAGTCTGCTTCAATTTGTCGAATAACTTCTTTGTCTAAATTACTTATGAGAACAAATCTATTACCAATAACACCTTCTGCTAACAGCAAGCCAAAAAGCCTTAAGAAAGAATCAGAAATGATAAATTTTATAGGAAGAGCGAACTCCTTCTTCCCATTTTTTGAAACAATTTTTATTTTTTCTAATTGAGGGTCATTAACTTTAATGTTTAACTTTTCAAGAATTTTCAAGAAGTATTTCAAAGGAATTCTTCTTCCTTTTTTGTAACAGAGAAGATACTGATCATACTTTTTATCAATTTCAACTTTTTGAAGTTTTTTATAGTGTTTCTCAATAAGTTTTTCGGCCCCAAGAATATATATATGTTTTGAGTTGCAAAGAAGATTTAAAAGATTTAAGTTTTGGGACTTATTGTTGCTTTCAACTTTTCTTGGCAGAGGCACATAGTCTCCCTTTTTTACTTCAGAACTTTTTGTGACAACAAGCCTACCATTTTTTAGAATCATCATATTATGATCTGAAGTAGTTACAATTTCGCGCCCACTTCTTGTTTTGAATTTGTAAAAAGTTTTTGACGCTTCTTTCCTTGCAGCCACAGTTACCTTTGACCAGCTTCCTTTTAGTTTATTATCAAAACTCCAAACTTCTATGGGAGGATTAATTACTCCTTCAAGCTCTTTATCAATTTTTTGGCTACCATATTTCTTGATTAACCTATCAACAAGATGACCAATTTTTTCACGTTTTATAGAACCATTTTCCTTAATAAGGACTGTTTCATTGCCCTTAATACTTTTTCCACCTCCTGATTTTCCAAAGACAACCATATTAGCATTTTCCAAGGTAAATCTGTCAAACAAAACTAAAGAATTATTATGCTGATTTATTCCATAAAGAATTCCCTCATTTGAACTTAAATCAAAAGA
>CAZHBV010000002.1:0-3068 GCA_964530855.1 uncultured Candidatus Saccharibacteria bacterium
AGTTTATTATAAGTGTTACCAAAGGAGATATTACTTTTTTAAAGTAGAATTTTACTATGAGAAGGTTTTTGAGAGGTCTAATTCTTTTTTTAATAATTCTAAGCACCCCTCAGTTAATTTTTGCTCAAACAAGGGTGGTTATTACAAGCCCTCTGCGGAGCACATCTTTTGAAGAAATGGTAACTCGAATCGGCAATTGGATTTTTACTTTAGCACTTGGGATTTTGCCAATTATGATTTTAATAGGAGCCTATGTATTGGCAACAGGAGGAGGAAGTCCGGAGAAGAGATCCTTGGGAAAAAAAATTATTATTTACTCTCTCATAGGATTTGTTATTATTGCCCTCACCCGCGGAATTATTGCTTTACTAAAAGTAATTCTTGGGATATAATATTCTGTGGAAAACCTTCTTGATATATTTTATGAGAGAGTTATCATAAAATAAATAAAAGGTCGGAGATAAAAACATTTTAAAATCAAAAAAATGAGCAAAAAGATTTTAGCAGGATTAATTTTGGCTGGAATTCTTTTGCCTAGCCTGCAAAGTATAGTCTTAGCACAAACAGGAACAACAGAAGTCACGCCCGAGGAGTTGCCAACTTGGTCAACAGAAGGAGTGCTTAAAATCATTAATAGGATTACTAACTGGCTATTTACCTTTTTGATGGCTGCGGTAGTGATTATGGTATTGGTTTCGGCTTATATGTTTGTAACAGCAGGAGGTAATCCTGAGCAGCGCTCAAAAGCAACTCAGGTTTTAATGTATGCTTTGATTGGTTTTGCTATAGGAATGCTTGCAAAGGGTGTTATTGCTTTAGTTTCTGCTGTTATTGGGAAGAAGATGCCTGAATGGAAATGGAAATGAAGTAAAAAATTGCTAATGATTTCTTATAAAACCCTTCCCCAAAGGTTCGGGTGGGGAGGGTTTTGTTAAATAATAATCTTTTCTGCCGGGGTGGCGGAATTGGCAGACGCGCGAGACTTAGGATCTCGTGCCAGAAATGGCTTGTGGGTTCGAATCCCACCCCCGGCACAAAAAACCACCTTTTCAAAAAGGTGGTTTTTTGTAGACTTTTCCTTTTTATTGCTCCTCTTCTTCAACCTCTATTTTTATTCCTTTTTTATTTCTTTCTTTTAGTTTCGGAATCCTTAAAGTGAGAATGCCATTTTTGATTGTTGCCTTAGCCTTTGCAATATCTACCTCCTCGGGCAGAATCAGTTTTCTTTCAAATTTCCCCCAAAAACATTCTTTACAAAAATACTTTTTTATCTTGTCTTGATCTTGGGGCTTTTCTCTTTCTCCTTTAATAATAAGCATGCCGTCTTCCAGGGAGATTTCAATATTTTCTGAACTGATGCCTCCAATTGGAGATTGCACAACAATATATTTATTTGTTTCATATGCATCTATAGCAAGTTCTCCCAAGCCATTGTTTTCTAACCAATTTTCTTCCTTCTTTTGGGGAACGTTTCTTTTTTTAAATAATCCAAATTTCATATTTCACAAACACTCTTTAATTTTTTTATTTTTCTAAATTGAAAAAAGGTTAAAATTATCAAGAAAAACAATACACCTGCCGAAATTAAAAGTGAGCACCAATCTCTACCCTGCCAGCCTAAATTAGCAGATTCCTCATCTATTTTTATACCAAAATTATAAATGCCATGCAACAAAGTGGAGATTAACACTCCTAAGACAAAAAAGAAGAATCTATTTTTTTTCTTTAAAATAGAAATGGCTAGAAAGTAACCAATATTTGCAGAGGTAAGAGCGTGTAAAAGAGTTGCTGAGATAAAACGCCCAAAAAGAGTAATTAAGGTTGGCACAAAGGACTCTCTTGCTAAATAGCATTTAAATAAAAAAAGTATATTTTCAATTGCTGCAAATCCGAGTCCCGAGATAATCATGTAAATCATTGCATCAATAGGTTCATCAAACTCCGGGTCATTTAAGACATAAAAATGAATAGGTAAGTACTTAACAATTTCCTCAACCAAGGCTACTGCTAAAAATATCTGGAGAATCAAAGAAAGAGATAAGGGCAAGTTTAGTTTTTGAATAAGGTCTGATAGCAATATCCCTAAAAGCGCGGCCAAAAAAGCGCTTCCCATTCCTAAAATGAAAACTTTAATTACCATCCTTTTGGGTTCAGGGTGGACATCTTTTTTTAAATAAAAACTAAGCCATATTAAACTAGGTGTAAACCCCAGTAAAGTTAAAAATAAAGGATAAAGAATCATACAATTCTTAAATTTGCATAAACTTTAATATTTTTCCAATTCTTTATTTTATCAGATTTTAACCAATAAAAATAGCCACATAAAGCAACCATTTGAGCATTATCGGTTGCAAGACGCTTTTCAGGGAAAAGTAATATAGGTTTTACAGCCATTTTGTTAATTTTTTCTCCAAAAACGGTTTTGAGCCTTTCGTTTGCAGAAACACCCCCTCCTAATATAATAGATTTTGCTTTAAATTCTTTTACAGCCCTAATTGTTTTTTTGACTAAAACCTCTACAATTGCCTCTTGAGCCTCTTTTGCCATTTCGACTATATACTCTTTGGACTCTCTTATTTTCTTTGGGCGTTTTTTGTAATCATATAAAACAGCGGTTTTTAGTCCTGAAAAACTAAAATCATAGTCTTTTGAGAAAATCATCGGCCGAGGCAATTTTATTCGACATTTCGACATTTCGACATTTCGATATTTCGATATTTTTTCAATAGCAGGTCCTCCTGGATAGGGAAGCCCTAAAATTCGCGCAATCTTATCAAATGCCTCACCTGCTGCGTCATCTCTTGTCTGGCCTAAAATTTTGTATTTCCCTAATTCTTTTACCAAAATAAGTTGAGTATGGCCACCTGAGACAATTAAAGCAATCGCTGGAAACAAAACATTTTTTTGCTTAACTGCCAACCTCCTTGCATCTGAAGATAAAAAGTTTGAAAAAATATGAGCTTCAATGTGATTCACTGGCACAATTTTAACGCCCAACCATAAGGAAAGAGCCTTAGTAAAATTAACCCCGGTCCAAAGACAAGGTTCAAGCCCAGGTCCAACTGTTA
>CAZHBV010000002.1:3168-17219 GCA_964530855.1 uncultured Candidatus Saccharibacteria bacterium
GAGGAACGAAGTGACGAAGGGAGGAACGAAGCAACAAGAAATTAACCAATTTAACGAGACAAAATGAAGAAAGGCTTCTATTTAAAAAGGGGCTTTTTTAATTTAAAATAAAGAGATGAGTTTATCATTGCCTCTAGCGGAAATCAAATGGATTCAAAAAAGATACCTTAAAAGACTCAAAAAATTAGGAATAGAAACGGTTAGAGATCTTCTTTTTCACTTTCCTCACAGATATGAGGATTTTTCTCAAATTTCTCAAATTTCCCAAATTAAGATTAATCAGAGGTTTTGTATTAAAGGAAGAATTACTAAGATAGAAAATATAAGAACTCACAAAAAAGGACTTATTCTCACCCAGGCCATTATAAGTGATGAAAGCGGGTCAATAAAAGCAATCTGGTTTAATCAACCTTTTTTGAAAAATGTTTTAAAAAAAGATACATATTTACTTCTGGCAGGCAAATTAACAATTGGCAAAAACGAGTCTTATCTTCAAAATCCAATTTATGAGAAAATAAAAGACCCAGATATTCAACCCTTTGATCCTTCTTTAACTCACACAGGAAGGATTATTCCTATATATCCTGAAACAGAGGGTTTAACTTCAAGGTGGTTTAGATTTGCTATAAAAAGAGTTTTGAAAAAATATCTTGTTTCTCTTAAAGAACCCCTTCCGGAGTTTATACTAAAAAAATACAATCTTTTGCCAATCAGAGAAGCGATTTTGCAAATTCATTTTCCATCAAATTTTGAGCTTGCCAATAAAGCAAAAGAAAGGTTTGCTTTTCAAGACTTACTGATTCTTCAACTATTTGTTTTAGAGCAAAGAATAAAAAGATATAAAGAAAAGTCTGTCTCAATTCCTATAAAAATAGAAACAGTAAAGAAATTTGTTGACTCTTTGCCTTTTAAATTAACCCGGGCCCAAAAAAAAGCCGCCTGGCAGATTTTGAAAGATATGGAGAAAAAAATTCCCATGTCAAGACTTTTACAAGGAGATGTTGGTTCAGGCAAAACCATTGTTGTAACTATCGCAGCTTTGAATTGTGCAAAAAATGGTTATCAGGTTGCCTTTATGGCACCAACAGAAATTTTAGCTAAACAGCATTTTGAGACAGTCCATAATTTTCTCAAAAATTTTAATTTGAATATAGGACTTTTAACCTCAAAAAGCGACAGACTTTTTTCAAAAAAACTCAAGAATGAAGTAGTTGAAGTTTCCAAAAGAAAACTCATTGAACTTACAGAAAAAGGGGAAATAGATATTTTAATTGGGACACACGCCTTAATCCAAGATAAAGTCAAATTCAAAAAACTTGGGCTTGTTATAGTAGATGAACAACATCGCTTTGGGGTAGAGCAAAGAGCAAAACTTTGCAAACAAACAAAGACAAAAGAAAGACTCATTCCGCATCTTCTTTCAATGACTGCCACGCCAATCCCAAGGACTCTTTCCTTAACCATCTATGGAGATTTAGACATTTCAATCTTAGATGAAATGCCGAGAGGAAAAAGGAAGGTTAATACGATTATTGTTTCTCCAAAAGAAAGACAGAAAGCTTATCAATTAATTGAAAAAGAAATTCAAAAAGGAAGACAGGCTTTTGTGATTTGTCCGAGAATTGAACCTGGAGAAAAAGGAGAGACGAGAGCCGTTAAAGAGGAGTACAAAAAACTAAAGGAGCAAATTTTTCCCGACTTTGAGATTGAAATGCTTCATGGAAAGTTATCTTCAAAAGAAAAAGAGAGAATAATGAGGGATTTTAAAGAAGGGAAAATTGATATCTTGGTTTCAACTTCTGTAATTGAAGTTGGAATAGATATACCTAATGCAACTGTTATGATTGTAGAAGGAGCAGAAAGGTTTGGGTTAGCCCAACTTCATCAATTTAGAGGTAGAATAGGAAGAGGAGGGGAGGAATCTTATTTCTTTTTATTTTGTGAGTCCTCTTCAAGAAAAACTCAGAAAAGGTTGAAGGCTTTGGTGGAGACAGACGATGGTCTAAAACTGGCAGAGGTAGATTTAAAATTAAGAGGTCCCGGAGATTTTGTAGGGAAAAGACAGTGGGGGATTCCTGATCTGAGTATGGAATATTTATCGGACTTGAATCTTGTAGAAACTACAAGGGAAGCGGCCAGGGAAATTTTAGAACAAGATATTTATCTAAAAAAATTTCCTCTTTTAAAAAAAGAATTAGAAAAATTTAAAGGATTGGTTCATTTAGAATAAGTTTGCGCCGCCACCGGGACTCGAACCCGGATTACGGGATTGAAAGCCCCGTGTCCTAGCCTTTAGACGATGGCGGCCTTCGGCTTTTAGACTACAAATTATTATAGATACAATTTTAAAAAAATCAATACTCACTTATTTGACACATTTTGTTTTATTATTGATAATTTAAATCAATACTGTATAAGACTTGAATTTTAAAAGTGAGTCTGTTAATTTAATAAAGGAGAGGTGCGCCGAATGGTAAGGCAGCACCCTGCTAAGGTGCCCCCCAATTTTTTGGGGTTGCGGGTTCGAGTCCCGCCCTCTCCGCCAGTCAATCTTTGCCAAAATTTTTCACGTTTTTAGATTAATAAAAATGAAAGAGAAATATTATCTTTATGTTTCTTATGCTAAAGATTTAAAGAAAAAAAGCGAAAGGGCGCTTTATCGATTCTTTGAAATTTTCCCTGGCGCTTTAACTTGGACAACAATTATAGGCGCTATCTCCCTTTCTTATTTTAAGCCACTTTGGGTGGCAATTTTCATTATTGTTTTTGTATTTTATTGGCTCGCTAAAGCAATATATTTCTCTTTCTATTTAAGGGCCAGTTATAGAAGATTACAGAAGAACCAAAAAATTGACTGGTTAGAGCGTTTGAGAAATCTTCCTCCGGAAAAATATACCCTTCCTTTAAATAGTTGGCGAGAGATTTATCACCTTATAGTCCTTCCCATGTATAAAGAACCTATAGAGATTGTAAGAGAGTCTTTAAATGGATTAATAAAAGCAAATTATCCAAAAGATCGTTTTATTGTAGTGTTAGCGTTAGAAGAAAGAGCTGGCAAGCATGCAGAAAAGATTAAAGAGGTTGTTGAAAAAGAGTTTAAGAATAAATTTTTTAAGTTTTTAATTACAATACATCCAAAGGATCTTCCTGGAGAAATTCCGGCAAAATCTTCAAATGAAACATGGGCAGCAAAGAAAGGAAAAGAAATCATTGATAAATTAGGAATTCCTTACCAGCAAATAATTTATTCTTCTTTTGATATAGACACAATTGTTTTCCCACAATATTTTGCTCGATTAACTTACAAATATCTCACAACAGAGAACCCAACCCAATCAAGTTTTCAACCTATTCCTTTATTTTTAAATAATATCTGGCAAGTACCGGCTATCTCCCGTGTTTTTTCTCTTTCAACATCATTTTGGCACATTATCAATCAAGAAAGGGAGGAGAAATTAATTACTTTTTCCTCTCACTCGATGGCATTTAAAGCCTTAGTTGATGTAGGATTTAAAAAACCCGATGTTGTTTCAGATGACTCACGAATTTTTTGGCAATGTTTCTTAAAATATGATGGCAACTATAAAACAGTTCCTTTATATTATCCAATTTCAATGGATGCAAATGCTGCAAAAAGCCTCTTTGCTACTTTTTTAAATATTTATAAGCAACAGAGAAGATGGGCTTATGGGGTAGGAGATATCGCGTATTTTCTTTTTGGCTTTTTGAAAAACAAGAAAATTCCAATCAGAAGAAAGATTGTTCTTTCGTTTGAACTTATTGAAGGACATTGGAACTGGGCCTGTGGCTCTATTTTGCTTCTGCTTTTGGGGTGGCTGCCTTGTGTTTTAGGAGGTTGGAATTTTTCCCAAACACTTATTGCTTATAACTTGCCAAGAATTGTTGGAAGAATTTTAACTGTAGCAATGATCGGTCTTTTTAGTTCTGCTTATTATTCTTTTTATATTCTTCCTCCAAAGTCTGGTCATAAAAAAAGAAGATTCGTTCAAGTGAAAATGTTCCTTGAATGGCTCCTTCTGCCCTTTACCATGTTTATTTTTACTTCTTTGCCTGCTTTAGATGCTCAGACAAGATGGATTTTTGGACGATATATGACATTCTGGGCTACCCCTAAATTTAGAAAATCCTAAAATTCTCTTGCTATTGTTACTCCCCAAACCTCTTTTGTGCCTCCTTCCTTTAATACTCTGGCTGCCTCGTTTAAAGTTGCTCCTGTGGTATAAATATCGTCTACAATGATGATTTTTTTGTTTTGGACGGACTCTTTCATGTTTTCTAGAATTTCAAAGGCATTTTTTACATTTTCTTTTCTTTCCTCCTTGTTTAAACTTTTTTGAGGCTTTGTCTCCCTTGTCTTTTTTAGGAGTTCGTATGTGGGCAAGTTTAAACTTTTTCCTAATTCGTAAGCAAGAAGTTTAGATTGGTTAAATCCTCTATGATAAAGAGAGGATTTGTCCAAGGGTATATAAGATAAGATAAATCCATCAAAATTGTTGTCTTGTAATTTTAATTGAGATACAATTAGGGAAGATAAAGGTTTTGCCAATTCTTTTATAAATGGGGGAGACTTAAAGAGAAAAATGGCTTTTTTAACAATTGGATCCTGGTAATTTACAGCCGAAATTACTCCATCTAGACTCAGCTTCTTTTGACACAGATGACAAAACTTTCCTGGCATAGAGACTTTATCAGAACCACAGTTTGGGCAGCAATTGATATCTAACAAAGAAATTAAAGATAGACAATCTTCACATAGGATCTTACCCTCTCTGGCACAGTTGATACATCTTGTAGGAAAAAGAAGCCGGATGATGATGTCTGAAAACTTTCTTATCATGTAGTTATTATAAAAATTTTGAGTTATAATTAAAATATGGTTTTCAATCCATTCAAAAAATTTACTTTCAAAATTTTCTCTAAAAGTTTCTTGGGCATTGATATTGGCTCTGCTTCTATCAAAATAGTAGAGTTGAGTTCAAAAAATGGGCCAAAGTTAGAAAATTATGCTCAACTTAAAACCGAATATTTTGCTGGCAAAGAGTTTATCCAGCATTTTCAAGCAGGAGCCCTACTTTCGGGCCCCAGAATATGCGAGGCACTTTCAGCAATGCTTCAGGAGGCTAAAATTAAAACAAGAAACGCCTTTTTTTCTATTCCTGATTATGCTTCTTTCTTTACAACTTTTACCCTACCACCAATGAGCAAGAAAGAATTGGAGGAAGCAATTAAGTATGAGGCCCCAAGACATATTCCTCTTCCTTTAGCAGATGTAACCTTAGATTGGCAGATTATAAAAGGGACCCCCCAATTTGAAGGAACAGTTCCTCTAAAGGTTCTTTTAGTTGCTGTGCCCAATGAGACAATTGAGCAATATCAACAAATAGCAAAATCTTTAAACATAGAAATTTTGGCTCTAGAAACAGAAGTTTTTGCTCTATCAAGGGCACTTGTAAAATATCAAGACAAAAAAGGAGTTGTTTGTTTAGTTGATATAGGGTACAAGACAACAACTATTAGTATCGTTTCACATAATATTCTTAAAACTTCTCATAGTATAGATTTATCTTCGGAAGAGTTTACCGAGAAACTCATAGAAAAATTAAAAATAGATTTCAGAAAAGCAGAAATAATAAAGAATATGTATGGAATTAAGAAAAATCCTACAATAAGAGAAATTCTCTTACCCCTTGTAGATAATTTATCAAAAGAAATACAGAAGATATTTAATGAGTATTTCTTAGATGAAAAAGAAAAAGTAGATAAAATTATTATCTCGGGCGGTGGTGCCAGATTGCCGGGATTGGCTGAATATCTTAATGAGAAATTTAAATTACCTTGTGAGATAGGAAACCCATTTTTAGATATAAATTATCCCCCAGGTCTTGATTTAATCTTGCAAAAGATAGGGCCAGAGTTTACAATAGCAGTAGGAGCGGCGCTTCGTGGAATTCATTAATATCTTATGGTGAAGATTATTCCAAAAGAAAAAGAAGTAGCAGAGAAAGAACCAATATGGGTTGCTCTTCTTTTTTGGTTTTCTCTTTTTATTTTAATGGTTGCCATTTGTCTCTTTTTTGTCTTTAGATGGGAGGCCAAAAAAGCCGAGACCCAACTTGAAAAAGTCAATACTCAATTGGAACAATTGGAGACCTCTGAGAAAAAAGCTCTCAAAGAAGCCATTTATGATTACAAAAAAAGAATTGATGATTTCCCTGTTTTGCTAAGCGCTCATCAGACCCCTTCGAAAATATTTACTTTGCTTGAGGAAAATGTTCATCCTCATGTTTGGTTCTCTGGAATTAAATTTATTAGAAACAAAAACTATCTTGATCTATCAGGTAAAGCAGAAAATTTATTAAGTTTGGCTCAGCAAATTTTAATATTTGAAAAATTGCCTCAAGTAAAGGAATTAACTGTTTCCAATATAAAAAGCGACAAAGAAGGAAAGATTAATTTTAACCTCAAGATTGTATTAAACCCAACCTTCCTGTTATTAAAATGAGGTATCCTAGGTTTATTATATTCATTGCACTTCTTGGCGCCATAATAATTGGTTCAGTTTTTACCCTTTCGGAGTATAAAGATTATTTAAAATATGCTAAAAAACTAGCCAACCAGAAGGCATTTTTGGAAAACCAAACTCAATATTACAAAGAAATAGAAGAAAACTTCAAAAAGTTAGAAACAAAGAGAGAAACGGTTGATAAAATATCATCAATGCTTCCAAAAAAATTAGATACCTCTTCTTTGGTTAACTATTTTAATATAACATCTTCTCAATGCGGTCTTGTTTTAAATGATATTTCAATATCGTCCGGAAAATCGCTTGACAAAAGAGAAAGAATAAAAGAGCATCACATTACCCTCAAGTTTTCAGGAACATATTCCGGGCTTAAGAATTTTTTGGCTAGCATAGAGAAAAGCGCACGTCTATTTGAGGTAGATAAAATTGTTTTTTCGGCCCCTAAAGAAAAAGAAGTGTATGATTTTGAAATTCAATTAACGGTTTATTCATATTAATTTATGGCTATCATAATTGCTAAACCAAAAAAGAGGGAAGTTTATCAAATTATTTTAGCAGGGATTTTTATTCTTTTGTTTTTATTGCTTCTCTTCCTTATTTTTAGGAAAAACCTTACTTTATTTTCTATAAAACCAACAGGCACCATTCATCCGCCCCAAATAAATTTTTCTAATTTAGACGACCCCCTTTTGAAAAAATTAGAGGACTATCCAAAGACAGAAGAATTTACAGGAATTTTGGGAAGAGAAACACCGTTTTTACCTTCACCTACTTCTTCACCTACTTCTTCAACAACAACCTTACCATTTTAATATGACCCTTATTTCTGAACTTCAAAAGAGGAAAATAATTGACAAAAACACTGCCTCCTCTCTTCTATCCGAAGTTAGACGTACTAACAAAAGAGAGGAGGAAATTATTTTGGAAAAAAATATCATAGACGAGAACCTACTTTTCGCCCTAAAAAGTGAGTTATTAGGAATAAAACTTAAACATGTAAAAGCCGAAGATGTTCCTGCGGACGTTTTGGATTTAGTCCCTAAAGAGGCTGCGGAGTATTACCATATGGTTCCGCTTAAAAAGATAAATCAACATGTCGAAATAGGAATGGTTTATCCCGACGATCTAAAGGCTCAGGAGGCATTAAAATTTCTTGCCAGACAACACAATTTTCAATATCAAGTATTCCTTATTACTCCTACTACTTTCAAAGATATTTTAAGAAGATACGCAAGTTTTCGCAGAGAAGTAAAGAGCGCTCTTCAAGAATTAGAGAGAGAATTATCCGCAGAAAGGCCCAAAGAGGAGGCGCCTGTTTCATCGGAACTGATAACAAGAAGAATTAGAGAGGCTCCGATTTCAAAGATGGTAGCAGTTATTTTAAGACATGCAGTTGAAGGAAGAGCCTCTGACATTCATATAGAACCTTTAAAAGAAAGAACAAGAGTTAGATTTCGTTTGGATGGTGTTTTACATTCAAGTTTGTTTTTACCCAAAAAAGTTCATCCATCAATCGTGGCTCGCATTAAAGTGATTTCTAATTTAAAGATTGATGAAACAAGAATTCCTCAAGATGGTAGATTTTCAATTTTGATGGACGACGTTAATATCGACTTTCGTGTCTCAACCTTTCCAACAATGTTTGGAGAAAAGGTTGTGATGAGGGTCTTAAATCCAGAACAAAGATTAAGAGAGTTTGAAGATCTTGGCCTTGAAGGTCAAGCACTCGAAATCATTAAAAAAGCAATGAAGGCTCCCTATGGCATGATTTTATCAACAGGACCAACAGGATGTGGGAAGACAACTACTTTATATGTTACTCTAGAGCATTTAAACAAAGAAGGAGTAAATATTGTGACGTTAGAGGATCCTGTAGAATATTATATTCAGGGGATTAACCAGTCTCAAATTAAACCCGAGATCGGATATACTTTTGCAAATGGCTTAAGGCATGTTTTAAGACAAGACCCAGATATTATTATGGTGGGAGAGATTAGAGATACAGAAACAGCAGAATTAGCAACACATGCAGCGCTAACTGGTCATATTGTTCTATCAACTTTGCACACAAATAACACCATAGGAGTCATTCCTCGTTTAATTGATCTTGGTGTAAAACCGTTTTTAATTCCTTCAACCGTTAACATAGCCATCGCTCAGAGACTAGTTAGAAGAATATGTCCCTATTGTAAAAGAAGAGTGCCAGTTGAGGGAAAAATGAAGGAGATGATCAAAAAAGAGATTGAATCACTTCCAAGATCAATTAAAAAAGAGATCAAAAAAAAGTATAATTTAAAAGATAAAATTTTTGTCTGGAAAGGAGAAGGATGCACAGAGTGTGCAAGAACAGGATATTCGGGTAGAGTAGGTATTTTTGAGATATTAAAAATGACGAAACAACTTTCCAAAATTATTTTAACTCAACCAAGTGAAGATAAAATTGCCAAAGAAGCAAAAAGGCAAGGCATGATTACTATGCGCCAAGATGGTGTTTTGAAAGCGCTTGAAGGAATTACCACTCTAGAAGAAGTAGTTAGAGCCACAGAAGAAGAGTATTAAAAAAATTTATGGAGAAAAAAATTCTTTTAGTTGAGGATGATCCGCTTTTAATTGACATATATACCACTAAGCTTAAAGATGCCGGTTTTGTAGTTTCTGTAGCAACCGATGGAAGAACGGCTTTAGAATTGTTTGAGAAAGACAAACCCGATCTAATCTTACTTGATATTGTCCTGCCAAACACCAATGGTTGGGAGGTGCTTAAACAAATCAAAAAAGATAATAATACAACGAAAGTAGTTATTTTGTCTAACCTGGGCCAAAAAGAAGAAATTGAAAAAGGAATAATGTTAGGGGCCGATAAATATTTAATTAAAGCGAATTACACACCATCAGAGGTAATTGAAGAAATTAAAAAACTGCTATGAAAAGTTATCAAAAACTTCTTGAAAAACTACTTCAGGCAACAATAGAGCAAAAAGCCTCTGATTTACATTTATCACCTACAAGAAGGCCTATTTTAAGAATTGATGGCAAACTTCATCCCATGGAGGAATATGATTTTTTGCTGGCTGAAGATGTAGAAGAATTAGTCAAGTGTATGCTTAATGAAAAAAAATACCAGAAACTTTTGCAAGAAAAAGAAATAGACTTTTCTTACGAAATAGAAGGAAAAGGAAGATTTAGAGGGAATGCATATTTTCAACAAGGTAAAATAAGTTGTGCTTTACGCTTTATTCCATCGAAGATCCCAACCATTGAAGAACTTAATCTCCCTTCTATACTTCATCTATTTTGCCGCGCTCCTCAAGGGTTTGTTTTGGTAACAGGTCCCTCCTCGCATGGTAAATCTACAACTTTAGCTGCTCTGATAGATGAAATTAATCATACCCGTCCCGAACACATTATCACTATTGAGGATCCCATAGAGTATATTTTTGAAGATGATTTAGCAATTATTGATCAAAGAGAGGTAAATTTAGACACCTTATCTTTTGCCAGAGCCTTGAGGTCTACTTTTCGTCAAGATCCAGATGTAATTATGGTAGGAGAGATGAGGGACCCAGAAACTATTGCCACAGCAATCACTGCTGCAGAAACTGGACATCTTGTCTTTGCAACTTTGCATACAAATTCCGCCGCTCAAACAATACATAGAATTGTTGACAGTTTCTCTGGTTCCCAACAGGTACAAGTAAGAGCCCAATTATCTGGTTCTTTGTTAGGTGTAGTTTCTCAAAGGCTAATTCCTCGAATTGGGGGCGGCCTGATTCCTGCCTGTGAAGTTATGCTTAATACTCCAGCAATTGCCAATTTAATAAGAGAAAACAAAATTCATGAGATTCCTTTAATTATTGGAACTTCGTCTGAGGAGGGAATGATGACTTTAAACCAATCGTTGGCCAACCTTGTAAAAGAGAAAAAAATTACATTAGAAAACGCTTATAACTTTTCATTAAATCCGCAAGAATTGAAAGAACTTCTAAAAAGATGAGGTTTAAATATCAGGCACGAACTAAAGAAGGGTTGATTCAAATTGGAATAGTCGAAGCACCCAGTCGACAAAGAGCAGCCTCCCTTTTACAAGAGAGAGGGCTTTACATTACATATCTTGAGGCAGAAGAAAAAAAGCCCTTTTATGCAAGAGAACTAGGTATTTTTGCAAGACCCACAAAGAAAGATGTTGTTTATTTTTCTCGACAACTTTCCCTAATGCTGAAATCAGGAATTAGTTTGGTTGAAGCCTTAAGATCTATTGCTCTTCAAACTGAAAAAGCACGCTTCAGGGAAATTGTTTTGAAAATTGCAGATGATGTAGAAGGAGGCACTTACTTTTCAGATGCTCTTTCCAAATTTCCAGATGTCTTTTCAGAGTTTTTTGTAAATATGATTAAATCAGGAGAGGCTTCAGGTAAATTAGCCGAGACCCTTACCTATTTAGCAGATAATTTAGAAAAAGAATACCTCCTTCTTTCAAAAGTTAAAAGCGGAATGACCTATCCCGCATTTGTTTTCGTAATTTTTATATTGGTAGGCTTGGTTATGTTCTTCTTTGTTTTGCCAAGATTTTCTGAGGCTGTGGAAGGCTTAAACATTCAACTTCCAGCAATTACAAGAGCAATTATATCTGTGGGTGTATTTTTTCAGAGTTGGTGGTGGCTAATTTTGATCGTTCTTTTATTTACAATTTTTGGTATATGGCGGTATCTCAAAACCAAAGAAGGGAAAGAGTTTGTGAGCAATCTTTCTTTAAAACTTCCTGTTATTGGCAAAATCGCAAAGAAAATTTATATTACAAGATTTTGTGAAAACCTTGCCACTCTAATTTTCGCTGGCCTTCCTATTACTCAAGCGCTTGAGGTAGTAAGTGGGGTAATTACAAATAAAAAATATAAAGATATAGTAATTGAGGCTAAAGAAGGAGTAAGAAGAGGTGAAACAATTAGTGCGGTTTTAGAAAGATATCCAAAAAGCATCCCCGCGATGGTTGTTCAAATGGTCAGAGTAGGGGAGAAAAGTGGAAGATTAGAAGAGGCCTTAAAAAAAGTAGCAGATTTCTATAGAAAAGAGATAGAGTCAGCCATAGAAGGCTTGGTAAGCATTATTGAGCCAATTATGATTATTATTTTGGGTGCAGTAGTAGGAGGTTTGATGCTCGGTATATTTTTGCCAATTTATAAGAGTCTTGGAACTATTGGATTTTAGAGATGTTGCCTTTTGCCTACTTTTGAAATACAATTAATTATAGATTTATTAAAGGTCGGCAAGATAAAAGTAAAAACAAATAAGAATCACAAAATATTATGCAAAAAAAGAAGGGTTTCACGTTAATTGAATTGTTGGTTGTTATTGCAATTATTGGTATCTTAGCAGCGATTGTTTTGGTTTCGGTTAGGACGGGACCACAAAGAGCGAAGGATGCAAGAATTATTTCTGCTATGGCTCAGGCAAGAACAACTGCTGTAGAGATTTATGCAGAGAATAATTCGGATTACTCGAGCCTTTGCGATACTACTGACAATAGCTTTAACGATGATAATTATTCTGGAAGCGCAGACATAAAAGATAGCCTAACAGCGATTGAAGACGATATAGAAGGGAATATGCCGACAGGAGGGAGTATCGCCTGTTATGCTTCAACTAATTCCTACTGTGTTACCGCTTCATTGAACAAGACAGGAAAGTACTATTGTATAGATACCAATAAGGCAAAGGAAGTTTCGAACCCATGTACCTCAGCAACTGATAAATGCGATAATCTGTAAAAATCTATAATTGAGATATTAAGGAATTTCGAAATGAAAGGTTTTTTAGGAAAGAGAGTAAGTTTTGGTTTTACCCTAATTGAACTTTTGCTTGTGATAGCAATTTTTGCAATCTTAGTTGCTATTGTTGTTATATTTGGAAAAAGTGCTGTTGTTAAGAGCAAGAATTCTAACATCGCTTCTGATGTATCAGAGATTAGAAAAATAGCCCAGACGATATATCTTGAAAGCTCAAATGGTTATACTAACCTTTGCGAAGGGGGCTCGCTTAATTCAGCAAATCCAGATTTGGCTGCTTTACAAGAAGATATTAAAGATTTAGGTGGTTCTATCAGGCAATGTCAGGCCAACAAGGAAAGTTACTGTATCACAGTTAATCTTGCAGGGGACAGAGGCGTTTTATGCATTGATGATGAGGGAAAATTTAGTACTCTCTTCCCGGACGAAGAGCCATGCACAAGCGCAGAGGCGACCTGTCCTTAGGATTAAAAAGTTTGGAAGAAGTTTAGAGACGCTTAAGAGTTTAAGAAAGGAGAAGCATCTAACAAAAGTGTTTAGAGATATAACAAATCTCAGCAAAAAACCCGCCATTCTGGCGGGTTTTTTGCTGAGCTCTATAAATATAGAATCTAAGAATTTAAATCTCAAGATAAATTTTAGCTGCCTGTGTAAAGTGACACTTTACACAAAAATTAAAAAATTGAAAAAATCTTTAAATTTTTAAAAAATCACTTTTTGAGGCCAGTATTTTCAATGTCTCCCACCACCCCCTTGTGTAAAGTGTCACTTTACACAGTTTTGGAAAAAGTTTAAATTTCTGCTACAATTAATTTGATGGAAAAAAATAAAACAAAAATTTCTCCACATGGACTTTACCATGTTGTCTCCCGGGCAATAGAGGAAAGAAAAATTTTTGCTAAGCAAAAAGATATTTTCCGTTTTGTTTTTCAGGCATATGCAGCAAATATAGGAAGCCCAATTAAAAACGTTTACAGAAAAGGATTTACAAAAGCAGGGAGAGACATTCTTCAAGGTAGAGAGTTTCAAAAGAATCTTATTATTGTTGAACATCCACCCCTTGTATGGCATTTAAGCTTTGTTTTTGTGGTAACGCATTTTCACGAAATTATTATGGCTCAAAATTTAGAGAATGTTTCAAAATATCTTCAGAAAAGACACACAGGTTTTGCAAAATACTTTAATTTAAGATATGGCCGACGAAACAACCTTTTCGAAAGGCCGGTTAAGATTGTCCCTATTCAAGATGAGACTCAATTAGAAGCTGTATTGAGATATGTGAATATTATAAACGTCTTAGATGTTTATGATCCAAAATGGCGAAAGAAAGGGTTAAGAGATCCAGAAGAAGCGTTTAAATTTATTGAAAATTACCCCTTTTCTAGTTTTCCGGACCTATTCGGCCAAAGAAACTCCAAGCTTATAGCTCCCTCAGAAATTATAAAAAAGTTTTTGGGGGATAATATAAGAGAAAAGAAAATAGATTATATTAAAGGATATCAGGAATTTTTGGAAGAGCAAGTTAAGAAATTTCAAGATGTATGTATTGAATAACCAAAAATGTGTAAAAATGTGTAAAGTGACACTTTACACAAAAATTGACACTTTACACAAAAATTAAAAAATTGAAAAAATTTTTAAATTTTTGAAAAATCACTTCTTGAGGCCAGTATTTTCAACGCCTCCCACGTCCCCTCTGTGTAAAGTGTCACTTTACACATTTA
>CAZHBV010000002.1:17319-18485 GCA_964530855.1 uncultured Candidatus Saccharibacteria bacterium
TGTCACTTTACACATTTAGGTAATAAATCAAGCTAAAATGTTTATTTTTTTTCACATTCTCATTTTTATCTTTGGTCTTTTTATAGGCTCTTTTTTGAATTGTGTTATTTGGCGACTTCATCAAAAAAAGAGTTTCTTGATGGAACGCTCTATTTGTCCTCACTGCAAACATCAACTTGCCTGGTTTGATCTGATTCCAATAATAAGTTTTATTTTATTAAAAGGAAAATGTCGCTATTGCCATAAACCAATTTCTTGGCAATATCCCTTAGTTGAACTTGCTACTGCCTTTTTATTTATACTTCCTTTTATAGTTCAAAATTTTGTATCCTTACCTTTTTCCAGAGAACTTATTGTCCCAGAAATTCTATATTATTTTTTCTTTGTTTCAGTTTCAATCATTATATTTGTTTATGATCTAAAGTATCTTATAATCCCAGACAAGGTCCTTTTTCCGGCTTTATTTATCACCTTTTTATATTATTTAACAAGAAGCCTAATTCTGTTTTTTTATTATTCCGACCAGAAGGCTTTCTTAATACTACTTTATCATTTATTATCGGCTATTTCGGTAAGCGGATTTTTCTTGTTTCTTTATTTGATCTCCAAAGGTAAATGGATTGGATTTGGTGATGTTAAGTTATCCTTCTTTTTGGGGTTTGTGTTGGGTTGGCCAAAAGTTATTCCTTGGATATTTTTGACTTATATAATTGGTGGTATAATAGGAATAGGCCTAATTGTCTTTAAAAAGAAAAGCCTCAAATCTCAAATTCCTTTTGGCCCTTTTTTGATTTCTGCCTCTTTAATTGCCTTCTTTTTTGGGAACGAACTTTTGACTTATTATTTAAATTTATTAATCTAATAATGAAAAACCCTGGATTTACTTTAGTTGAACTTCTAATAACCATAGCAATTATTACAATTTTAGCGTCGGTTTCATTTGTTGGATACGGTCAGCGCCAAAAAGCAGTCGCTCTTCAAAAAGAGGCAAATATATTAGTAAGCAAGATTGAGGAGGTAAGAGAGATGGCTATCTCTGCAAGATATTTTCATAATGATCTTCCCGCCGGAGGATACGGCATTTATTTTGATAGTAGTTCACCAAATTCCTATATTATTTTTGCTGATTGTGATAAAGATCGGTTCTATGACAAAACTGGTACTCC
>CAZHBV010000002.1:18585-29765 GCA_964530855.1 uncultured Candidatus Saccharibacteria bacterium
ATTCATTTTAATTCAGCCGGGCTTGTATATGTTGAATAATAATTTGAAAAATCAAAAAGGTTTTACTTTAGCAGAACTTTTAATTACCATCTTTGTCTTTACGGTAGGAATTCTTGGAATATATCTTGTTGTTCAAAATTCTTATGCAACAATTAATTATGCAAAGAATCGTTTAATTGCTATATATCTTGCCCAAGAGGGAATAGAGATAGTAAGAAATATTCGGGATACAAATTGGTTGGAGGAGGAGGAAAGTTGGGATGAAGGGTTAGGGCCGGGCACCAATTTTGGGGCACAATATAATGAAAGTTCTCTCCGAGACAATTATGGCAATATTCCCTTAAAAATAGACAATAACGGATTTTATAATTACGATGTTGGCCAAACAACAGAATTTAAAAGAAAAATAAGCATAACAAAAATTGATGATCATACTTTAGACGTCACTGTAGAGGTAAAATGGTCTGATAAATTTTCTCCGGTCATTCTTCAAGAGAAATTGTATAATTGGCATCCATAATATGCTAAAAGATAATCCAAAAAAAGCATTTACATTAGTTGAACTTCTTGTTGTTTGCGGCATTTTTTCGACAGTTGTAATAGTGATTGTGAGCATTTTTGTATCTTTGATTCAACTTCAAAAAAACATTTTACTTACAAAAAAGGCATTGGGGGAGGCAAATTATGCTTTGGAGTTTATGAGTAGGGCATTAAGGATGGCAGAGAAAGAACTTACAGAAGGAGGAGAATGTATTCCTTTTGGAGAAAATTACCAACCAATATATGGAAATCAAGGGATACGATTTAAAAACGGCAACGAAGGAGGAGAGTGTCAAGAGTTTTATTTAGAAAATGGGCAAATTATGTTTAAAAGAGAAAGTCAACCTCCCCAACCATTAACTTCTCCTGATCTTAATATCACTCAACTTCAATTTGTCTTAAAAGGAGCAAGCCAAGATGACACGCTTCAGCCATTGGTAACCATTGCTTTCACTATAGAACCTAAAGGCTGTCAACCTTTAAACTTTCAGACAAGCGTCTCTCAACGTAATTTAGATGTAGTTTATTAATAACCAATGATAAATAATTTAACCATTTACTATGCAGGAAAAAGGCTCCACTCTTTATTTTGCTTTGGTAATTTTATTCATTGCTAGTTTAATAGTTTTAAGTATCAGCAGCATTTTGGTTTTACAGATTCAAACAATAAAAACCTTGGGTGATTCTGCTTTGGCTTTTTCAGGAGCCGATACAGGACTTGAGGAGATATTCTATAAAATTTACAAAGAAGAACTGCAACCAAATCCGGGAGATGAGTTTTACGGATCTTTGGATAGTATTGCATACAAAGTTTCAATCAATGCCTCATCTACCTGTGGAGCAAAGTATTATTGTATAAAATCAATTGGCACTTATCAGCCTTCAGGCACAAAACGAGGGTTAGAGGCCTCAATGTAATCATGTTCTAAGCCGATTAGGCATATTATGGGAAGAATTTTTTTATTTCAAAAATTAAAAAAATTAGACTGGTTTATTATTCTTCTTGTGCTTCTTGTAAATAGCATCGGTTTGTTGTCTTTATATAGTCAGCATCAGGCAGGAGAGCACTTTTCTTTTTTCGAAAGGCAAGTATTATTTACTATTCTTGGGATTATATTGATGTTTTTGTTTGCATTTTTTGACTATCGAGTATTTAGGGACAACTCTTATCTTGTTTTATTCCTTTACATTGCCTGCCTAATTTCTTTGGCAGGAATTTTTATTTTCGCACCTCAAATTAGAGGAGTTAAAAGTTGGTACAAAATTGGTCCTTTTTCTTTTGATCCAACAGAGTTTACAAAACTAATTTTGATTATTTTGTTTGCGAAGTATTTTTCTCAAAGACATGTAGAGATGTACCGATTTTATCATATTGTTTTTTCAGGGATTTATCTCTTTTTTCCATTAGTTTTGGTATATCTTCAGCCAGATTTAGGATCAGTTTTAATTTTTATTCTTATATGGCTTGGTATTTTAATAACCTCAGGGATCCGAATAAAACATTTTATCATTCTTTCTCTTGTGGGAATACTACTTTGCGTTTTTGCCTGGCATTTTGTTCTAAAAGAATATCAAAAAGAGCGGATAATTAGTTTTCTATTTCCAGAATACAAACCTTTGGAGACAGGATGGAGTCAGAGACAAGCAAAAATTGCCCTTGGAAATGGGGGATTGTTTGGAAAAGGGTTAAAAAAAGGTTCGCAGGTCCAACATGGTTTTTTGCCCGAGCCCCACACCGATTTTATTTTTGCAGCCATTGGCGAAGAATTTGGGTTTATTACTCTTTTTATATTGCTCTCTCTTTATATGTTACTTTTGTGGCGAATTTTAAAAGTTTCATTTCAGGCAAAGGATAATTTTGCAAGGCTTTTTGCAACCGGTGTTGGGTTTTGGATCTTTTTTCAACTTTTTATTAATATCGGCTCAAATATCGGGTTTTTACCAATAATTGGTCTTCCTTTACCTTTTGTTAGTTATGGTGGCTCTTCCTTAATTGTTTTATATATTACTATGGGGCTTTTAGAGAGTATTAAACTTTATTCTTTACAGTAAAACAATCTTTATTGACAAAAAACCCATTTATTAAGAAAATATAAATAAGAACAATAAACCCATGAAATTTTTTACAAAAATTCAAAAATATACTCTATATCTGGCAGTCTTTTTAACTCCGATTTTCTTTCTGCCGTTATCTCAAGATGCTTTAGAATATCCAAAACAAATTTTATTAGTAATTTTTGTTTTTTTAGGTTTAATAAGTTGGTCGCTTTATCAACTTATTGAGAAAAAAACCCAGATACGAGTCCATAAAGCCATTTACATTATCCTAGGGGTTTTGCTACTTTTTTCACTTTTAAGTTGTATTTTTTCTATTTGGAAACATGGATCATTTTTCGGTTGGCCCTTGAGCGTTTCAGGAAATTTCCTCTCTTTACTCGTCTTTGTAGCGTTTGTTTTTCTTATTTATAATACTTGTTCAACAGAAAAAGAAATATTAACCTTAATTTTTCTTTTAACCCTCTCTTCTTTTTTAGCCGGCATTTTTACTTTATTACAAATTTACAACATTTTTATCTTCCCTTTTAACTTCACAAAAACCTCTTCTTTCGGCCTTCTTGGTAACCCTAACGCCTCTTCTTTATTTTTTGCCTCTCTCTTGCCATTAGTTTTTTGTGCGTCTTTTTTGGGAGAAGATAAAAGAAAGAAGATATTTTTTAGATTAAGCGCTTGCTTTTTCTTCTTTCTCCTTCTTTCTATTAATTTTCAGACTGCATGGATAGCACTTTTCTTTGGAAGCTTAACGCTTCTTTTACTTTTGGTCTTAAGAAAAAACCAAGAAAAAAACCCAACCTTAGTGGGTTTTAGCGCTTTTTGTTTGTTTCTTTCTCTCTTTTTTATCTTCTTTAGAGTGCCTATTCCATTGTTTCCTATTTCTCCTCCGGAGGTCACTCTGACTTTAAATTCAGAATATGAAATTCTAAGAGGAACTTTCAGTGAAGGTATAAAAAATATTCTTTTGGGCACAGGGCCAGGAACATTTATTTTTGACTACTCAAAATATAGATCTCCTCTTTTAAATCAAACAATCTTTTGGGGTACCCGATTTCCTTCTGGTTATTCAACCTTTTTTGATTTAATAATTACCCAAGGTATTTTAGGAACAATTGGACTATTGGCTTTGTGGGCCGGCATTTTAATTTTAGGAATAAGAAAATTTTTAAAAGCAAACAACGAAAACCAAAGACTTTTATTACTAGGCATGCTCTCTTCTTTTGTAATATTGATTTTATCCTATCTTTTATATCCGGTAAATTTTTCTATACATTTTTTAATGTTTACTTTTGTGGGACTAATCTTAACTACCGAGCGTTTGTCTGTTAAAAAAGAATCCTCCGGAGTACGAAATTTTTCATTTAATTTTATTGCTGCGGCAATTTTCATTGCAGTTTTTGTAGTGAGTTCTTGTTTTATCTTTTTCGCTTGCAGAGGATATATCGCCAATATTTTTTATACCAAAGGAATGCAGGAATTTTCTTTAAGGAGAAATTTTAATGTTGCAATTCAAAAAATCCAAAAATCAACTCAACTTAATCCGTTTATAGATCAATACTGGAGAGATTTGGCTCAAATACGTTTAGCCTATGCTAATTCTATCTCGTCGGACAAAAATTTAACCTTTGAGGCAAAACAAAGAATTGTTATGGAGAATATTTCAAAAGGAATAAAGGCATTAAATAGAGCAATTAAGATTAACCCCAAAAATGTAGCCAACTGGAATGTAAGAGGATTTTTTTATAGAAATCTAATTGGTCTTAAAGGTGCAGGAGAAAACGCTTTGGAATCTTATAGAAGGGCTATTCAGCTTGAACCGGCATCTCCTTTTGCGTTTGGGGAGATGGCAAGAGTATATATTTTAATGGCTCAAGATTTTGCAAACAAAGGAGAAGAAAAAGCAAAAGAAGACGCTTTAAAATATGCTAAACAAAATTTAGAGAAAGCCATTTCTTTAAAGCCAGATTATGCGCCCGCTCATTATCTTTTGGCCGTTGTTTATGATCAACAAGGAAAAATTGATGAAGCAATTGGCAAATTAGAGGAAACAATAAAAATTACTCCTAAAGATGCAGGTATAGTATTTCAACTCGGCGTTTTATATTGGAGAAAACAGGATCTAGAAAATGCAGAAAAGGCTTTTAAAAAAGCAGTGGAGATTAATTCAAACTATTCCAATGCAAGATATATGTTAGGCCTTGTTTATGATAAATTGAAAAAGATAGATAAAGCGAAAGAACAATTCGAAATGGTCCTTCAACTTAACCCAGATAACAAAGATGTAAAAAAGATTTTAGATAATTTAAACCAAGGAAAGCCTGCTTTAGAAGGAATTTTGCCTGCCGCACCCCCAATTCAAGAAACGCCCAGCGAATTACAAAAGTAATTTATATTTCTAAAAAAACTTTTACTTTATTTTCATAGACCTCCAAAACCCCTCTTTTAAAGCGAAACTCGATTTCCTTTCTATCTGAAGTTCGCACGATTAAAAAATCAAAAATTAAGGTAATAAAATTTGCATGATAAGGTAAGATGTCAAACTTACCTAATTTATTTTTCGAAGAGACACTTAAGGCTTTTCCTTGGAACCCTCTCTTTTTTTGAGAGGGCGAGTAGAATATTTCTACTTCAAGGGTTTCTGGCATGAAGATCATTTAAAGAACCTATAAAAAGTAAACTTTCGTCTGGAAGGTGATCTAAATTGCCTTGTGAAATTTCTTTTACTCCTCTTATTGTCTCTTCTCTTTTGACATATTGTCCAGGAGTTCCAGTTTGGTCTTCAACTACAAAAAGGTTTTGAGTCATGAAGTTCAAAATTTTTCTTGCCCTATGAAAAATTACTCTATCTTCCTCAGATAACTCTGTTTCCCCAATTAATGCGATAATTTTTTGGAGATAGTTATATCTTTCTAAAATTTTCTTTGCTTCCATTAGAGTTTCATAATGGGTCCTTCCTATAATAGAAGGATTAATTGCTGATGAGGAAGAGGCTAATATATCAACTGCCGGATATCTTCCTTCTTGATATACTTCTCTTGACAAAATGACTATTGAATCAAAATAAGGCATGATTGCCTGAACTCCTGCATCTGTGAAATCATCTGCTGGGACATAAACGGCCTGAATACTTGTAATGTTGCCATTTGTGGTAGATGCTAATCTTTCCTCAAGAGCAGATATTTCGCTTGCAAGAGTTGGTTGATATCCTTCCTCAGATGGAATAGAGGAAAACAATACAGAAAGTTCATTTCCTGCTTGTACGAATCGATAAATGTTATCAATGAAAAATAAGACGTCTGTTTTTTCTATATCACGGAAATATTCAGCCAAGGCTACCCCACCAAAAGCCGTCTTGAATCTTACAAAAGCAGGTTCATTCATTTGCCCAAAAATTAAGGCTACCGATGGTAAAACATTGGTTTTTTTAAGAACCTCATAAAGTTCTTGCGCTTCCCTTATTCTTTCACCAACTCCTGCAAAAACAGAATAACCTTTTTTTTGAAAAGCAACATTATGCATAAGTTCAGTTAAAAGAACAGTTTTTCCCACCCCCGCTCCTCCAAATAGACCCAAGTTTCCTCCTTTTAGAAGGGGAGTAAAGAAATCAATAACCTTAATTCCCGTCTCAAAGGTTTCATTTAACGGAGGCGTATTATAATACAATGGGGGAGAAGAATAAATCGACGTTTTACGTTTTACATCAATTTTATTTTTTCCATCCAAAGGATTACCAAAAACATCTATAACTCTTCCCAGAAGTTCTTTTCCCACAGGAATCTCTAAGGTTTTTTTGGTACGTTTAACCTGCATGTATCGTCTAAGATTTTTAGAAGGTCCAAGCGAAATACAAATGAAGATATTTTCTTTTTTTGCCGAATGCACTTCCAGCATAAAAGAAGGGTTCTCTTTCAAAATCAAAATTTCTTTAGGAAAAAGATCTGCTTCAAAAAACTCTACTTCAACGATATCTCCTTTTATTGATAAAATCTTTCCGTATTTTGTCATATTTCTTCCCAAAGTCGGAAACTAGAAATTGTACTTAATTGTTTTTTATTCTCAATTTCCCGTTTTATATTTTTGAATTTTTGATTTAGTTTTTTTGTTAATTTTTTTGCGTTTTCTTTTGCTTGATACATTGTTATTACTCTGGAGGCAAATTTTGCAAGTTGATGTTCAAAGATACTTTGATGAAACAGACTATTGATTATCTCTTTTTCAAAAAATTCCATTATTGCTTCAGGAGATGGTTCAAACAAGTATTGCCTAGTTTCTCTTGGTTTTTCTTCCAGAGTAATCCCACCGGAAATATCTGTTTTTGCAGGTTTTTGCAAGACCGCAGTTTCAAATTCACCATGATAAACTACAATTTTTTCATATTGACTAATTGTTTTGAAAATGGCTCTAATTTGGTGCTCTGTTGGGTGATCATCATCTAAATAGAAAAAAAAGGTTTTATTAGAAATATTGGCTCGCTGAATTAGACGTTTTCCAATTTCACCAACTACTGCTAAATCATAACCTTTTTTTAAGTCTTTTGAAACTTCATTAAAGATATTTAAAATTAAACCACCATAGAACCTCTCGTTTGCAGACAAGAATACAAGTATTTTTTTTCCGTTTCTTTTAATAAACGGAAATTGTTTTAATAAAATTTCCTTTTCTTGTTCATTTTTGACTCTAAACTGTGAAATATAGGCAGATTTTGCATGATTATAAACTTGAGCCACTCCGTCCAGAAATTTTCTTGTTTTCAAGACAGTTTCTTTGATCCTGTTCATTTCTAAGGTGGCTATTTCTTGATAGGAGGTAGCAAGGTCTTGGATTGATTTGATAATTTCCAGGTCGTTTTCTAACTCTCTTAAACTAGCCATAAATTCATCTTGGGAATTAATTCACCAGTTAAATTTACAAGATCTTCTACAGTTCTAATCTGATAGATTTTGTCTTTAATTTCTGGAAAAATAGTTTTTTCGAATATTTCGCTAATTTTAATAATCTCATTTCTCATAGTTTGAGGGCTTTTTTCTTTCCAAAAATTATTGAGAAGTAGCCCTATAAGAAAAAGTTGAAGTTCTTTTTTATAAACATCATGAGGTTCTTGAAAAAATAATATTTCTAATTTTTTACCAAAATCATACACTTTTTGCGTTTCTTTTGGGAGTTCCACGCCGAACTTGGCAATATCCAAAACTCTTCGATATTCAACTAATTTTTGTTTAATTAACCGAGAAACTTCTCTCTCAAGTGGGGAGAGCGTCTGATTTCCTACTCTGGACACAGAAAGGAAAATATTGATAGCAGGCCTTGCTCCTTTTCTAAATTCGTCGATATCGAAAAAGATGTGCCCATCAGTTATGGCCATTAAATTTGTTTGAATATATCCAGAGATATCATTTTCTAAAGTATCCACAACTGGCAGAGCAGTTATACTCACTTCCTTGTTATCACCATATTTTATATTCCCGGCTCTTTCTAATAGTTTTGCATGAATATGAAAAATATCTCCAGGGTAAGAACTTCGTCCGGGAAAACGTTTTAAAAGTAAAGAAATTTCGCGATAAATTTTTGCATGATAAGTTAAATCATCAAAAACAATAAGAACATCGTTTCCTTGATCTCTAAAAAATTCAGCAATGCTCATCGCAGAGTAGGGGGTAAGAAATATAAGAGAACTAGGAGTTCCGGCAGTTGAAGCAACAATAACTACATTTTCAAAATGGCTGTACATTTTAAGATAATTCTCCACCATTTTTAGGTCTAATAACCGTTTTCCTATTGCAACATAAATACAAATAGTTCCTCTTTCTGTCTGTCTGGCAATAGTTTGTAAAAGGAATGTGGTTTTACCTGTTTTATTGTCGCCAATTATCAATTCTCTTTGTCCATATCCAATGGGAATTAACAGATCAACTTTTAAAACGCCTGTTTCTAAGTGTCTTTTAACTCTTGCTCGTTGAACGATATTTGGAGCAGGATTTTCAATTTCCAAAAATATCTTTTTACCAACAATTGGCCCCAAACCATCAATAGGCCAGCCTAATGGATTAATAATTCTTCCTAAAATGTCTTGCGAGACCGCAATTTTTAATGGATGTCCGGTTCTCGCAACAGGAAGATTTGTTTTTATTCCTTTGGTGTTTAGCATTAGGACTTCCGCAAAATTTCTATTCAATCCAAAAACTATTCCTCTTTGTCCATCTTTACAGATTATCATTTCATTTAGTTGTAAAGAGGGAAGACCAGATACCCAAGCAATAGATTCGGCAAAGGAAGAAATTCTTCCAATTTCCTTCGTCTTTTTTAAATAATATTTAAACTCGTCGTTCATTGCTTTTTAAAAATTGCTGAATTTCTTTAATGAGTGAAAAATCCAAATATTTTCCTTTGTATTCGATAATTGCCCCACCAACAATATGAGGATTTACAAAAATATCCAAAATTATCTTTTGCCCAACTTCTTTTTGCAACCACTTAGATATTTGTTTCAGAAATTCTTTATTAGGTTGAAAGGCAAGAGTAAGTTTTATTTTTGGTAAAGAAAGTAAATAATTTCTTAATTCGTCTAAAAGTTCTATTTGCTTTCTTTTGTCTCGAGACAGAGGAGGGGTAAGGAGTCGTTTTAATACTTCTTGAAATTCTCTTGAGGTTTTGTTTTGAATCTTTTGCGAAAGAGGCTTTGAAGGGTTTTGAAAAATTGCCTTTTTTGTTGTATTTATATCATCCAAAAATGACAAAAGATCCTCCTGAGTGATAATTTCTTGTGATATTTGAGAGAAAAAATCTTCCATAATCATTCCTTAAATATTCCTTCCTTCTTTGCTTTTTCTAAGGCTTCCATTATCAACTCTTGGTGTTCAGATACATTAATAAGTTTACCTGTGGTATTTTTAATAACTTTTTCAATTATTTTATAAATATTTTGGTCTATCTCTTTGATTTTTTGTTGCTTATAATTTTCGAGTTCCTTTTTGGTATTCTCTACATAATATTTAAGAACCTCGTCTTCTACTTTTTTTAGATCTACTAACTCTGCTTCCAAGTCTTTAATAAATTCCTCTAAATGCTTTTTGCTCTCCTTGGCTAACTCATTTATTGTTTCGTTTGTTTTTTTTCTTATCTCTAAGAATTCTTTTTTGGCCTGAGCGTTTAATTGATTAATATTCTTTAATATCTCCTCTTCCATTTTATTTTGAGCCTCTTCTCTTGCCTTTAGGGTGATTTTTGAAATCTCTTGTGTTTCTTGTTCCAGAGACTTAATTTTTTCTTTTACTTTATCTACTTCTTTCAAAAGTTCCCCTTCAATTTTTGGCGCTAAAGATCTAAGTTGTTTTTCAAGTTCTGCAAATTCCTTTTTAGATTGAGAAAGAGATTCTTGAATCTCTTTTTTGGTAAGACTTTTCATTAAATTGATATTTTCTCGGATACCCCCATGGAGTATTCTCTCAAGCTCTTTTTGTAAATCTTTGGGAATCTTTAAAACTAAATCTCTCTCTTCAGACTTATATTTTCTTGAAGATAAAAGGGATAAATATAAAAAAATAAAAATTAAAAGCAAAAACAAAATTATACCTAAGCATTCCAAAAGGAGAGGGGAGCATAAATTTGTGAGAGAATTTATCATAGAGATATTTCTTTAATAAAGTATAGCAAATAAAGCCAGCCCAAGTCCAGCAAGGGTTAAAATTACAATTCCAATTAGATTTAAAATTAAAGAAGCCCGAATACTTCTTTTTGCAAGAGGATTTCTCCCTGTCGCTTCGATTCCTTTGCGGAGAGCCTTTGTAAAGGATACAAAACCTGCAAAAAAACTTCCTCCTCCAACAAATAAAGCAAAAAGATATCTAAGTACAACCGGGAAATTTTCAGGCTTACCAAACCCTCCGATAATATTTTTTAAAGTGTCTTGGATACCTCCGCCTTTTTTAAGGTTAAGATATTGAATTTCAATAAAAGTTTTTATTTTCCCTTCTTGTTGGTCAAAATCCTCTAATGCTCTTCCAAGAACAAATCCACTTTGCGTGGCTTTCTGTCCAACACCAGGTAAATTTGAAGAAGTTATAAAATCTCCTTTTTTTATTGCGCCATTTATATTACTTACCTTAACCTCTGCTATTCCATAAGAAAGCACAGGGCGAGTTGAAGTGGCATCTTTTCCCAAAGCAATGGCCGGCTTTTCTATGAGAACACCAAAAAGGTTTGGATCGTAAGGCTTCTTTGCCTTTTTGAGTCCTTCTTTGGTTTGAACTAAAATATCGCCTGCCTCTATGTTTAAATCAGCCACATGATAATATGCTGCAATTGAAAATTTTTGGGCCCAAACAATACAACTGAAGACTGGAAGGAAAACAAATATAAAAAGAGAAATAATTAAAAAAACTTTGTACTTTTTCCACATCATATTTCATTATACTATCTGATACTTTTTCAAGCAACAATGTTAAGTTTCTTGTTTGTAATGCATTTAGACTTAAAAATACCAATTTAAAACCCTTGTTCATTAGAAAAAATAGAAAATTAGCATAAAGGAATTGTCTTGTGGAAAAAATAGGTTGACAGGATATTATAAGGGCATTAACATTAAAGAATAT
>CAZHBV010000002.1:29865-34326 GCA_964530855.1 uncultured Candidatus Saccharibacteria bacterium
GCGGAATGAATATCTAAAAGTTCTGGTGAAGAAATTGGGTTATTTTTCTAAGTCTAAGAAAGAAAAATCACAACTTCTTGACGATTATTGTAAAATTACCGGGTTAAATAGAAATTATGTAATCAGGAAAATAAACAGCGGCAGTTATTTAAAAAGTACTATTAGTAATAGAGGGAGAAAAATTAAATATGATGAAGAGGTTGTTAGCAATTTGATTAAAATATGGAAAATGCTTCATTATCCCTGCGGGAAAAAATTAGAGAAAATTTTGAGAGATGAATCGGAAAATTTAATAATTTTTAAAGCGTTAAATGTATCTCTTAAAATACAGAAGAAATTAAAAGAAATTTCTTCTTCCACAATCGATATGAAACTTAGAGAAGTAAAAAGGAAAATGAAATATAAATACAAAACTACTTCAAGAAGCATTAAAGAGAAAACTCCAAAGAAGTTTAAAGAGGAAAACGGTGGAAGGAAAAACCTTTCCGCTTAACTGCTAATATGTGAAGCGTATATGAGTCAATTCAATTTGTGCTGAGAAAATTGAATTAATAAATCATTTTACACTGAATAATCCGTATTACACATTTTTGGTATTTTTCAGGAAATTTTCAAATGATTAAAAATAGATTAAAAAGAAAAATCTCTGTACCCTTTCTTGGGGCCTGTGGAAAACTTTTCTTGACAAGTTTTTTTGCCGGCGGGAAAATAAAATAAGAATTTTTTCTCGTGACGGGAAATTATGAGAAACCAAGAAAAAACGAGGTTAATTAGTATTGATGAAGTAATTAAAAAAGCCAAAAGTGCGGGTGTTGATTTTGGTAAAGGAGATCCAAGAAACAGACTCCGTTATTATGCAAAATTAGGACTTCTTCCCCCTGCAAAGCGAAAATGTTTCAATGGTGAAAGACTTCCAAAAGGGGCATATCCGGAGGAAGTAGTTGATATTCTCATTAAGATAGACAGAAAACTAAAGGAAGGGAAAAATATTCAAGTGGTGGCAAGAGAATTACAAGAAGAAAAACAAAAAACTCCTACTCCAAAAGTTCTCATTTCTCCTTCATCACTTCCTCCCGAACCTTCCTTACCTATATATATAAAAGAGAAAGAAGAACTAAAAGAAGAAAAGCCCCCAATTTACGAAAAACCAGAGGTAAAGATTAAAAAACAAATTACACCTTATCCATTACCCAAAAAGAGAATCTCAGTTGTTAAAGTTTTTTCTCAAACATTAAAAATCTTTATATTTATGCTATTGCTGATAGGGATGGGTTATGTTTCCTTTAGGAGTTTTGGTTTAGAGAAAATTTTTTCAAATTTTCTAGCCGACATTTCTTTTCCCTCCTCTTCTGTTGGAAAAGTTGAACCTCAGTCTTTGCCTGAATTTCAAAAACTTTTGTTTCCTTCACCAGAGCCGTATTTAACAATAAATGTTGAAACAGATATTAACGCTCCTTTAAATCTAAAATCTCCAAACGAAACTTCTCCTTTGCTTTCCTTTTTCAAAGGAGAGTATAAGGGTACCCTTACTGTTGCTAATTTGACCGAAGATAGGCAATATATTCTTCCTGATCTTTCAGGCACCATCTGTTTGGATACAGGTAACTGCTTTCCCAAAGAAGATAAAAACAAGGTTACAACTTCAGGAAGCGAAATTAATAGACTTGTCAAATTTACCGGATTACGAACAATTGGAAATGCATCGATTCTTGATCTTTACCAGGAAGGTTTGGCAATGACAATTGACAAAACAGGTAATATAGGCATAGGTACAACAACACCCCAAACAAAGTTAGATATTGTAGGCTCAATGAGGCTTTGGCAGAATAAGAACTATCTTTTGTTCAATTTAGATAAAGAGGTTGTTTCAATCTCTGCTCCCACAATGGAAATTAAAGCGAATAACAAAACAGCCCTGTTTGTTGATTCAGAAGGTAAAATAGGTGTTGGTACTACAGAGCCACAACATACATTAGAGGTAAATGGTAAAATTCAAGCCACAGGAGATATATGTACAAAACTTGGGGGAGGAAAATGCTTAAGCCAATTAGTTCAACAACTTCCAATTTTTATTGGAGGAGGCGCCACTACAGGAGGAATTACTGGAAGCGGAAATGCAAACTATATACCATTGTGGAGTGGGAGCAGTTCTTTAAGTAATTCTGTAATCTATCAAGACGGAAGTTCAATAGGTATTGGAACCACAAGCCCTGATACAACTTTGGATGTTAATGGAACAATAAAGGTAACCGGATTTCAATTACCCACAGGGGCTCAAGAGGGATACATCCTTACCGCAGACGCCTCCGGTGTTGGCACTTGGCAACCGGCACCGTCGGGCACATTACCTACAGGTACATTAGATGGTCAGACTTTACGATGGAACGGGACAAGTTGGGTAGCAAACTCTTTACTTTTTAATGATGGAACTTCTGTTGGAATAGGAACAACTAACCCGTCTGAGAAATTAACTGTTTCTGGAAATAGTTTAATTGAAGGCGTATTAACCATCTCTACTTCGACGACTCCACAATTGGTACTCCAAGATGATCTGGGCAATTATTTAAATTTCTCCATAGACTCTAGCCAGGTTGAAATGACTAGTTCTAAAACATTAGTTTTGAATTCTTTAACCGGAGAGATCGATTTAGGAAGTGATGTTACAGTATTTGATGCTTCTTCAAGTGAAATAAGAGGAGATACTTTTATTTCTTCCGCAACCGATTCTACGGTGCGAAAATCAGGAGAAAGAGTGTTTAGAGCAGCAATTCCTATATTTCCATATTCAATTGCTGCCCAAACAGAATCCACTTCTTATGTTCAAATTTCAAAAGAATTTTCTTCGTCTGAGTCTTTAAGCGATGTTTTACCATCTCAATTGGCAGGCACACAAAGGGAGTTTGCCTTTCTTATAAAATATGCCGACGACATTCCAACAAATTCAACATCAGATTGGAGGGTCTATAGGCCAAACGCTGATACAACCTTTGTTAGTTTTTCCCTTTCTGGGCAAGCAATGGCAACATTAGAAAAAGGCAACTTAGTTCTTTCTGATTTTTATCAACTTCCTGACAATGATTGGCGTTTAGAAATAAAGGTCCCCGCAGGTCATAAAATTAGAATTTTTGCTATTTATCTTCTGGCTTATGACAAAATCCAATAAAAATAAAAATTTAAAGGTCGGAAACTTATTCATCCAGAAATAATTAATTTAAAGATATGAGAAAAACGAGAAAAAGATTATTGCCAAAGATGTTCAATCCGAAACTAAAACTCCTGAAAGGGACACGATTTGTTTCGTTTGCCTTCATTTTCACCGCTTTTCTCATTGCGGCAGGTGTTATTTTAGGCGCAAATATGTACTACAACCTTGACACAGGGGAGGTAATCGTAGAAGAAATCCAAAGGGTAACTCAACTTATTAGAGCCACAGGCGGCTTGATTGCAGGAGGAAGTGCTTCAGATACCCTTTCAGCAGGTGAGAAGTTAAAGGTTTCCGGAGGGGCCTTAGTCTTAAATAATGTCGGCCAAGATGAGTTGATTTTTACCGCAACCAGTACGCCTTATTACATTAAATTTCAAGCCCCTCAAGGAGTGACAAGTGATGCAACTTATATTCTTCCAGACCATACCGCTTCCCCTCCAAGTTCAGACTATGTATTGACTTGGCAAACAGGAGGGCAGATGGAATGGAAGGAGGTAACCTCAGTTGGAGGAGTAGGTGATATTACCGCTGTTGGTGATGTTTCCTCTGGTGGAGCTTTTGATACTTCTCAGGGTAATACTCTCTATTTTGAAGGAGACACCCTAGATGATTACGAGATTGCTCTAACCGCTCAAGACCCAAATCAGGATTACACTATCACTCTTCCTGCCCAGACAGGCACAGTTGGTTTACTTGCCAACTCTCTAACCTCTGGCGGAATAATGTTTGCCTCCAATACATATACAATGAGTCAAGATGCTTCTAACCTTTTCTGGGATGATACGAATAATAGATTAGGCATCGGTACAAATAGCCCAAGTTATCCTTTAGATGTCTTGGGAGCAATCAGGACAGGAGGCAATGGTGTTGATGGGCAGTTAAGAATTTATTCAGAGCAGGGAACAACAGATTATGAGTTAGTGTTTCAACCAAATTCTGCGATGACTCAGGATACAGTTTATACCTGGCCCGCAGATACAGGTTCTTCAAACCAAGTGTTAACTACAGATGGGAGCGGAAATTTAACATGGTCCACTGTGCAAGGTGTAGGTGGAATTACTGGTTCGGGTACCACAAACAGAGTGGCTAAATTTACTGATTCCCAACAGATTGGCGATTCTTCAATTGAAGATACCGGCAGTGCGGTAACAGTAAATAATCCCTTAACAATTACAGGTGACTTAACTGTTCAAGGAACAGGCACTCACTCAATTGCCGGGACCTTAGACCCGAATTATGTGGCAGGGTATACTCTT
>CAZHBV010000003.1:0-25085 GCA_964530855.1 uncultured Candidatus Saccharibacteria bacterium
ATGAGGCCAGGGCGGGATTTGCACCCGCGTATAACGGTTTTGCAGACCGTTGCCTTACTACTTGGCTACCTGGCCGTCGTTTTCTTTTTTAATCTTTTCTAACAATTCTTCAACCCTTGCTGCATTTTTCAGACCTTTATCCTCAACAATTACAAGTTTAGGCGTTCTTTTTATATTAACCAATTTATTGATGGCTCTCTGTAAAAAACCAATTCTCTTTTTTAAAACTGAAAGAGTCTGGTGAAGGTTTTTATTAGGAAATACGCTAATATAAACCTTCGCCTCGGATAAGTCCGGGGAAATATTTACCCGAGAAACAGTAACAATTGTGTCCTTTTGAAAGTCTATTTCTTTTTCTATAATTTGCGCAAGTTCTTTCTTTATAACTTCTTGAAGACGTTGACGTCTTTCAACCATTATCTATAAATTAACCCAACCACCCTAGGAGACTTGAAAGAATCGCCAAGAAAAGTAAAAAGAGAAAGCCTGCCAACCAAAATTTAAAACAATCCATCCATCCTATTGTAATATAAACCGGCTTATTACTTTTGTGTTGCTCTTCCATAAAGATAAATTAATAAATAATTTTAACGACCTTTGTTTTATTATATCACAATAGTTTTCTTTTTTTCAATATAGGCTCTCAAAAAATCGCCTTCCTTAATTTTAGTATGCCCTTTATATAAAATTCCAATCTCGTCTCCCTCTTGACCTTTCTCAATGTCCTTTTTTTCTTTTTGTAAGTTTAAAATCTCTCCTTCTCCTACTTTTTTATCTTCTCTTAATATTTCTACTTTTGCACCTTTTATAAATTCTCCTTTAATCACCCTTCCTCCAACAATTTGGCGGTTTGGCTCTGTTCTAAAAACAACCAAAACTCTTAACTGACCTATATCTTCTCTTACAACCTCTGATTCTACAATTTCTTTAATCATCTCTCTTAATCTCTGAGCCAGATCATAGATAATCTCAAAATGAAAGATATCTATTTTCTTTCCTCTTGCTAATCTTTCTGCTTGAGGCGTGCTTTTTACTCTAAATGCTAAAATTTTTGCTCCTGCGCTTGTTGCCAAAGCCACATCCTCTTCATTTACATCGCCCACATCACTCTTTAGAACTCTCAAAACAACCTCTGATTGAGGTAGTCTTTCAATAACTGTTTCTATCGCTTCAAGAGAGCCTAAAACATCAGCCTTAATAACTAAATTCAATATCTTTTTTCCCGGTCCAATAACCGTTCTTTTTGCTTCTTTCTTCTCCTTTGTTATCTGCTCTCTTGCTTCCTCCAGACTTGAAAATTTTCTAAACTTTTCTCCTACAATAGGCACTTCTTCAAACCCAATTACCACTACAGGTTGAGAGGGATAGACTTCTTTTATTCTCTTTCCTTGAAAATCCTCTAAAATTCTTGCTTTACCTACAACGCTTTTTGTGGCAATAATATCGCCTTCTTTTAATATTCCCTCTTTTACAATTAAAGTCGCTGTTGGCCCTCTTTTTGAATCTAAATAAGCCTCAATTACTACTCCCTCAGGATTCTTCTGTAAATCAGCCTCTAAATTTTCCATTTGGGCCACCAAAAGAATCATTTCCATTAACTCATCAATACCTTGTTTTGTTTTGGCCGAAGTTTCTACAACCGGTATATCTCCTCCAAACCCTTCTACCAAAACGCCTTCTTTTGCCAATTCTTGTTTAACTTTCATTGGATTTGCCTCAGGTTTATCAATCTTATTTATCGCCACAATCATAGGAATGTTTGCTTCCTTTATGCACCTTATTGCCTCAATAGTCTGAGGCTTCACTCCCTCATCTGCTGCTACTACTAAAACCGCAATATCAGCCACTTTTGCTCCACGAGATCGTATTGCCCAAAAAGCCTCATGTCCCGGGGTGTCTAAAAAAGTAATTTTGTGCTCTTGATGTTCGATCTGATAAGCCCCAATATGTTGAGTAATCCCTCCTGCTTCTTTTTGAGTAATTTTTAGATCTTTTATCGACTCAAGAAGCGTTGTCTTACCATGATCAATGTGGCCTAAGATTACTACTATTGGTGGTCGTTGTATTTTTTGAGAAGTCATAAGTCTAAAAGTATAATATGGATGGGTGTGTGTAATTTGCTTGGCGGTGGGGGTGGGACTCGCCCCCCCACAATTTGCGGCGGGAGGAGGATTCGAACCTCCGGCCCCGTTAACCAGGGCAGCTGTTTTCGAGACAGCCCCGTTCGTCCACTCCGGCATCCCGCCGCAAAATGTGGGGGGTTTAAAAGCGGTGCCTGGACCTTGTCCCGCAAATTTGCGGGGAAATTCGGCGCACCCCACCTTAAAGATAAATTTTATATCTCAAAAAAGAATAGAATAAATTAGTATCAATTTCAACCTTTTTGGGAAGAAGGAAAGATAAATTGCTGTCAAAAACTTTGTAAATCAAGTTCATTATTTGTTTTGTTTTTCCAATTTTTGGAGCAAAAAATCTAAAGACTTTTTTCCTATACGATAAAAAATCAGGAAATTCTTCTATCAAAAACTCTGCTGATTTCAATCCCCAAATAACTCCCCCTCCGCTTGAAGGGGTAGTTAGTCCTGCTGCGTCTCCGCATAGAGTAATCTTTTTGTGTTTTGGAAGAACAATACCTGAGGGTACCAGGGCCGCTTTCAGATTTTCTTTTCTTATTTCAATACCTCTTTCATTTAAAAAATGAATAAAAACTTGATAAGAATTTTTTGGCTTGCCAAGTATTCCATATTCAACTGTGTCTTCTCTTGGTACTCTCCATATGAATCCAGAAACTCTCCTTTTGGGCCAAATTTCTACCTCGGAGTTAGAATCTTCTTTATGAAAATATTGCAACCCTAACTTTAAAAAAGGTGTTGGCAGGCCTAATAATTCTCTTGTTGCAGAAAGGGCTCCATCGCATCCAATAATTCTAAAAAACCCCTCTGGAAGTTTATCTATCTTTTTTCCCAAGCGAAGTTCTATACCAGATTCTTTTGCTAATACAGCCACAAGATTATCTAGTTCTTTTCTTTCAAAAAGATACAAGGAAGGTATAAATTGTATCTTAATATTTTTTCTTGGAAAATGAGCAATTAAGTAATCTACCTTTCTTTTTGCAATTTTTGAGGCCCCTGGGATAAACTCAAATATTCTCTCGGAAATTAAACCTGTGCAAGGTTTCTGGCCTATTTCTTTATTTTTTTCAAAAACAACTACTTCAAACCCTTTCTCATTAAGTCTTTTTGCCAAATAAAGCCCAACAATACCCGCTCCAATTACGGCTATTTTCTTATTATTCCTCATAGGTTAGTTTAGCAAATTTTCTCTTCCCTACCTGAATTACCATTCCCTCTCTCACCTTTACGATTTTTTTGGGATCTTTTACAACAACTTTATCAATTTTCACTCCTCCTTGTTTAATTAATCGTTTAGCCTCGCTTTTTGATTTTGCTAAATAAAGATATAAAAGAAGGTCTAAAATTGGATAAGAATTCTTAGGACAGAAGAAAACAGGAATATTTTCTGGAATTCCTTTTTTTCTAAAAACGTTTATAAACTCTTTTTTTGCCTGCCGGGCTTTTTTTTCTCCCCAAAAAATGGTAACTATCTCTAAAGCCAATTTCTCTTTTGCATCTCTTGGGTTTAGTTTCCCTCTTTCTACTTCTTTCTCCATTCTGACAATTTCTTTCTCTGGAATATCTGTTAAAAGCCTAAAATATTGAAAAATTAGTTCGTCTTTTAAAGACATAATCTTTCCAAACATTTCCTCTGGAGAGTCAGTTAAATTAACTGTATTTTTATATGTTTTGCTCATCTTCCGTCCGTCTAAGCCCAAAAGAAGTGGGACTGTTAAAATGAATTTTTCTTTTTTTCTATATATTTTCTGTAATTTTCTCCCAACAAGCATATTAAATTTCTGATCTGTTGCCCCGATTTCTAAATCAACATCTAAAGCCACAGAGTCATATCCTTGCAATAAAGGATAGAGCATCTCTGAGACCCAAACTTCTTGTCCTTTTTTAAGTCTTTCTTGAAACATATCTCTCTCAAGAAGCCTTGAGACGGTAAAATGAGAGGTGAGTTCTAAAACATCTTTTAGGCCTAATTTTTTCAACCACCTACTGTTGTAAGCAATTTTTGTTTTAGATAGATCCAAAACTTTTGAAAGTTGCTTTTTATAACCTCTCATATTTCTTTGAATTTCTTTGGGGCTTAAAGGTTTTCTTTTTTTATCTCTGCCAGAAGGGTCACCAATTTGAGCAGTAAAATCTCCGATTAGAAGAATTGTTTCATGGCCAAGTTTTTGAAATTCGGCTAATTTCTTTAAAGGAACAAAATGACCCAAGTGTAAATTTGGGCTTGTTGGATCAATCCCAAAATAGATCCTCAGCTTTTTTCTTTTAACTAAATTTAAAAAAGAGTTTTTGTCCGGCAAAATCTCCGCTACCCCTCTTTCTAAAACTTTTTCAATTGTAAGTTTTTCTTCCATTTTTACCTGTATTATACCATTTTCTCTTCTCTTTTCAATAAAAAATCGGGGTCTAAGACCCTTTTTTTCTACTCACTACTCACTACTCACTGAACAAGTGGACCCGGAGGGATTTGAACCCTCGACCTCCCCCCACCACTTTTTATTTATGGACCCAGTGGGAATCGAACCCACGACTCGTCCATGCCGAGGACGTGTTTTACCACTAGACTATGGGCCCTTTAGAAAGTGGTGGGGGGTGCTCTGCCAACTGAGCTACGGGCCCGCTAGGGTTAGAAATTCTAAATCCTAATTTCTAAATCCTAAACAAAATTCAAAATCCTAAATTCAAATGACTAAAACAATTATATTTTTGTTTAGGATTTAGTGCTTAGGATTTCCTTGTGCTGTGCACAAGGTTGTGCCCCCACCAGGAGTTGAACCTGGATCTGCGGCTTAGGAGGCCACCGCTCTATCCACTTTGAGCTATGGGGGCGTTTCAAAGAAAAATTATAGATTATCTGAAGAATATGTCAATGTAATTTTCTTCTAAAGCATTACGAAACCTTTCTTCTCTTTTTTTATAATGCTCTAAGAATTCCTCAAAAATTTCCTGATCAATTTTTACCTTCTTGGGCGAAATTGCTATTTCTTTCTTTTCCACTCTCCAGAGGTATAAATACGAAAGAAGAAGGCTCAAAAGAATAACAAATAACACAAAGACTACAAAAACAAGAAAGGCTCGCTTGGCTAAAAATAAAGGGATATTCCTAAAAGACTTTTCAATTTTTTTTGTTATTTCTGGCTTTAACATATCCTCTAATAAGTAAATTTGCATTTATCTTTTCTTCTTGTTTTGAAATATTTACTTGTCTAACTTCAATTAGCCACGGACTATTTTCAAGTCTTTTTAGAAATCTCAAAAACTCAGGGAAGCTTCCTTCTACCTTAATTGAAAGATCTAGAAAATCAAAAGGGGGCTTTCTTTCCTTTTCTTTTTGAGGAGAGATTACAAGAGGAGTGATTTTAAGTTGCAAATTTTTTTCTAGAGCCTCTTTTTGACAGAAATTCACTAAATCTGAGGGAATTTCTTTATCTATAAAAAGTTGCTCTTGAACTAAATTATCCATTTCTTGAAGGTTTTTTAAATATAATTGACGATGGGTCTCAAAATCCTGAAAATTGGCTATCTCTCCTTTAATTAAGACCAATCTTTTTTTGTAAGAGAGAAGAGATGATGAGGCTTTGCTAATTCCTCTAAAGGCCGGAACAACCAAAAGCCAAAGAATTAAAATATCAATAAATAATGAAACTAAAATAGCAATTGTGATTTTATTTTTTTCTTTCATTGTTATTTTAGAGTAATTTTTGTGCGAAATTCTATTTCTTTTCCTGGAACATAACTCCCGATAGAAAATTCTACATCCTTAAAACTTTCTTCTCTTTTTAATTTTTCTTTTAATTGATTTAGGCTTTCTAAGCTCTGTATCTTACCAATTATCTGAATTTTTTTGTTCTCAAACACAAAGCTCTCAAGGTAAGCGTCTTGAGGAAGTAACTTCATTATCTTAAAAAGAATATCTGAAACCAATACCTGATTTTCATAAATTTGATTTACTTTTCTAAATGTTTGGTTAATATCTTTTATTTCATTTTTAATTTCGTTAATTTGTTTCACTTTAGATTCTTCTAAGTTAAGAGTGTTTTCTGCTATCTCTTTTTGGGTTTTGATATTAATCTTCACAGCCAGAAAACTCAGCCATAATACCAAAAGGCAAGAAATGATTAAAACTTCAATAATCACAACTATTTTCAGTTGCCTCTCCCAATATAACCTTCTTTTTTCTTGTGGCGGTAAAAGATTAATCATACTCGTGATTTTCAATTGCTCTTTTTGCTAAACCTATAGCAACCGTATACCCCAGAAGATCTTTCTTTGAAATTGGAGATTCTCTGATGGTTAAAGCAAGATTTATCAAAGGATTGCCTAACTCTACAGGTAGTTTTAACTCTTGTGAAAGAAATTCTTTGAGGCCCAACAGATTTGATCCTCTTCCGCACAAGATGATTTTTTTCACCGAGGATCCGTCTGGAGGCAAATATTCATGGCTTACATGCGAGTGATAGAATTCAATATATCGATTTATCTGTTCTTTTAAATCTGTCAAAATAGGAATTAAAGCATCAAAAATTTCTTTTCCTTGTTTGGTTTTTCCTTTGAGGCCATATTTAATCTTTAATCTTTCTGCCTTTTCAAAATCTACTTTTAGAGTCTTTGCTATCACCTTTGTGAAAAGAGTAGAAGAAATAGGAATGGAGGTAGTAAATCTTATTGACTTTCCGCCGAAAATTACAAAAGTAGTCCTTGTGGCGCCAATATCCATTAAAAGATAAGGGAATAGTGACGTTTCATTTCTTATCAGGGCTCTTGCCATCGCTTGAGACTCTACTTCTAAGGCTATAGGCGTCAGGCCTGCTTTTTTAAGGGCTAAAAAATATGGGTCAACTGTTGATTTTGGCAGGGCAACTAACAAAACTTCTATCTTTGATTTTTGGTTTCTTGTTGAAGAAGGTATAACCTGGGAGTCTAAATAAACTTTATCAAGAGGAAAAGGAATATAATTTTCGGCTTCAAAAAAGACTGCTTTTTTTGCCTCCTCTTCAGACATTTTAGGTAAAGAAATCACCTGGACAAATGACTTCTCCTCTGGCAAAGAAGCAACAACGTATTTTGTCTTTAACTTCTTCGCCCTAGAGACAAATTTTTTAATTGCTTGGGCCAAGTTATCTATTTCTTTAACTTCCCCCCTTTTTATAATTCCTTTTGGCAAATTTTCTTCTCCAAAGGCTTCTATTTTATATTTCCCTCTCCTTTCCTTGAGTTTTACAAATTTCAAAGAGAGGTCTGAGATATCCAAACCAAAGCCTTGATATTTTAATGTAAGAAATTCTCTAATCATGGTTTTTCTTCCTTCCAATCAAAAATCTCGTATTCTCCATGGGTTGGAAAATATGGAGGGGGCTCAAAAGTTAAATCTGGGTTATAACTCATTTCTGTCTCTCTATATCCAGAGGTTACATTTTGCCATCTATCAACCCAAGTAAAAGTCCAGATTTTGTTGGTGATGATTGAGCCATAGGTTTCAATATAATCCCTAATTGCATAGGTTTTATAAGGCTCCCAGGGCCAGCGAGGATAGAGGTACCTGAACACTCTTCCTTTTTGGGCCAAAAGCGCTGCTTTAATCTCCAAACGATTTGGCGAATACAAAGGAATCAAAATATCGCTCTGGGAAATCAATCCTAAGACTGCGTCATCGGTTGCATAATTTATATTATCATGAATGATTATTTTTTTCATCTTATCTGGAATCTCTGGCAATTTAGCAGCCACAACTGTCACTCTTCCTGCAACATCTCCATCTACCCATAAATTATCTTCTACAAATATTGGGGCGCAATCTGATGGAAGATCATACACGCCCAAAAGAGACTCTTTTTTTATGCTATTTGATTCCCATATCCATTCTTCTCCGTTCCAACCAAAAACTGGATTTTGAAGCCGGGTAACTTTGTAAAGTTCAAACTTCCCATTGGACAGAAAATGAATATGATAACCTTTTCTTCCCGATTCTCCAAAATAAAATCCCGTATTTTGGGCTTCCTCTTTTAACTTAGCCAAATCTCTCGAGATTAAAGCAAAGTCTACTGCAGGCACCGGAAATTTCCATAATCCAAGATCTTTTCCCTCTCCTTCTCCCCAAATTCCCGGACACTCACATCCAGATGTGGTCCAAGTACAGGGATCAGAACATGACCAATAACTACATCCATGTTCAGACCCGCAGATATAGGTTTCTTTTGCAGAGGTGGAAAGAGCGTTTTGTCCTCCATCCATTCTAATTCCTCCGTTTGAATGGAAGGGTCCTTTTAATTCTTCATCTTCACCAAACCAGACATTAGAATTTGTCAAAAATGCATACCTTGCCAAAGATGGTTTTGCCCATTTTACACGAATTTTTCTTTTTGTTTTTGGAAATTGTAATGTCCATCCTTCAGATTCAATAATTGCTGCAGGATGGCATTTTGAAGGAGGCGTAATCCATAGAGCAAATTTTCCAATTATGTCACCTTCAGGATCTTTGTATTCATGTTCAAAAGGCCCATAAGGTATATTAGTACATAATCCAGAATCTTCCGGATTTCCGTCGCAAAAATCTTGGGGGGCGTGAGCAAGATGCCAGCGATAATAATTAATTCCAGCCTCCGCTATATGCAATGCCATTTCATAAGCCGCTTTCCTTTTTGAAAATTTATATTGAGAAATAACAAGACTTGATATGCTTGCAAGCAATATTAAAAAGACCATTGAAAAAACTAAAATAACTGTTATTAAGGCTCCTTTTTCTGGTTCTTTTTTCATTTTACAAATTAGTTTTTAGATTTCTTAATTGAACGTAGCTTTCTAATACAAAATCCTGAGGAGGTCTATTTGGATCAACGTTTATAACCAGATATACATTCATCATCTTTGTATCCTTTAATCTGGCAGGGGGAGGTAGCTCATTTCCATTACCATCATAGTAGTGAAAAATTGGGGGTTGGTTTCTTACATAAGAAGCAATAATAGAAATTTCCTCATTTTCTGAAGGGTAACTTATTGGCCACCCGGTTGGTTTAATAACTCCCTTTTTTAAATTTGGACCATCTAAAAAATATCTTACCCTCTCTGCTTTTCCATCATCATCAATATCTGAGAAAAAAATAAACTCATAATCATCGGCCTTCTCGATAATGTATGAACCATCATCTCCGCTTCTTGCCTCTCTTATTTCTTTTACCATCGTTTTTATACCTTGACGTGCCTCAAAAATAGCCTGGGATTGTTGAAAAATATAATCATGGGTCTTATAAAGGTTTATCACTATTCCAAAGAGGGCTCCTAAACTTATTGTAAAGATAAAAATTGTAATGAGGGTTTCTATAAAGGTTAATCCGGATTGTAAAGTTTGAACTTTCATTATTCTCTTTGAAGATAAACTTTTTTTGTTGCTTTTCCTAAAACTGAAACAGTTGTTGTAGAAGTTTGATATTCTGGGGCTTGAACAATCAAAGTATAAGTGTCTGCATCGAGAGGTAAGAAATAAGCCTTTCCGTTCTTGTCAGTAGGCAAAATTTTATCATAATTGGGGTTTTTTAATTCTACACTTGCTCCAAAAATAGGATCTTCTGTTGAGGCGTCCAATACAGTAACCAAAAGGGTGTTCTCAACCTCAAAATAAAGATCTACTTCTTGACTTGTATCCGGTAATAAATCAACTGGGTTGGAAGGTGTAACTCTTCGAAGCTCCATTCCAGTTTCCTCACCGGTTGAAAAATAATAAGAATCCCATTCCATCTGGTCTAAGGTTAGTTTTCCACTTGAGTCAGTTTGTAAGTTTTGAGAATATTTATATACAGGATTATCATCTTTATCTGTACCCAAAATCTTTCCTCCTCTCAAATGGAAAGAGATATTGGAAAGAATAGGTGTGTTGTAATATATATGCCATTCATCTAAATAAGGGGTTGAATGAATATCTGTTGTTTCAAAATTAGCCCTAATTTTTAGTTTTGAATATTTTGAAACATCTAAAGAAGATAAATCTACAGGGGATTCTTTAAAGCCAACAGAATTGCCTGCAAGATCTGACTCGGGAATTAAAACCCAGTCGTTACTTTCGTTTTGATAAAAAATTTGGTAAGTAATATTTGTATAATCATCTTTAAAATCAATAAATTCAAAACTAGACCAATTTACAAGATTTGATGGCTCAATAGGTACAGAAACTAAATATCCGGAAGAAGCATAACTTGACTCTTCTTTAAGCCTAACCTTTCCTTCCTCTATTTCTAAATTAAAATGTTGTGAAACTTTAGAAAAATTATTAAAATCATCATCAAAACTTTCTTGTGCTCGACTTTCAATTGAAAGACTGCTTAACTTATCAATAGCAAAACTTGCTTCGGTCAGTTGCCCCTCATAAACACTCAAATGAGGTTTTATCGGATTTGCAATCTCTGTGCGAGAGTAAGTCCTTTGGCTTGAATATCCTGATTTTTCCACCCATACCTGATAGGCTTCTGTGGAAGTAGGAGCGCCAGGCAAAAGCAAGTTTCCATAGTCATCTGTTAAATAAGTGGCATCTATTGAGGGGGAAACTTGATCATTTTTAACTCTAACCTCGGCTTGTCCAACTGGCTCTCCCGAAGCATCCAAGACAGTAATTGACAAGGTGCCTCCGCCTTCTGTTGTTTCAATGCCCTTAGGAGAGATGTCTGAAATCAAGGTTACTTTCCCACCAATCATTGTGGGCCAAGAAACTTTTACTTTTACTCTTTTGTAATCAGAAGGTACGGGATCGTCTGGGGATTGCCCATCAAAAGGATCATCTATATAGATAATCGTTGTTTTAATAGTAAATTCTATATTATTTAGAGTGGTAGTTTCTTCTTGAGGAATTGGCCCTTGAGGAATACCCCCAACAGTTCCTACGTCTTTATAAGGAAGATTTCTTATTTCCTCCATTCTTTTGTTAGCCAGAAACAAAGCAGTTGCTCTTGCTTTTGATTGAGCCAAAATTTTCATTCCTGCTACAAAGGCCCCCACAATTCCTACAAAAATAATAACAATCAAAAAGATCCCAATTAGGGCTTCAATCAAAGTAAACCCATTTTGGATTTTGAATTTTAAATTTTGCATTTTATCACAATGCTCCCATCATTGAATAGATAGGTTTAATCATTGAAATAGCAAATACAGCAATTATTCCACCAATTAATAAAAGCAAAATTGGCTCAATAATTGAAGAAAGGTTCTGGGTGGTATTTGTTACTTCCTCTTCCAAAAAATCTGCCAATTTTGTAAGAATTTCTGATGTTTTCCCTGTCTCTTCTCCTACTTGAATCATTTGAATGAATACCGGGGGATAAATTTTTGGAAATTTCTTTAATATCTCAGAAAGCCTTTTTCCTCTTTTTACTTCTTTTTCGGCCTCTTCTAAACTTTCTCTAAACAATTCATTAGTAACCGAATCGGAGGTAATTTTTAGAGCCTCTACAATTGATACTCCTCCCTCGCATAAAGAACTTAAGGTCCGAGCAATATATGCTGTGTTTATTTTCCTGATAATACCGGAAATTAAAGGCAATTTTAGAAAAATTTTGTCAAGCACTTTTCTGGTTCTCTTTTTTTTCATTAAAATAGTAAAGAAAAGAGGAACAAGAATTATTATTAAAAGAACTACATACCAATTTTGGGCCAGAAACTCTCCGGTTTTTATAACAATCTGAGTAATCTTGGGAAGTTCTATTTCTAATTCCTCAAAAGTAGCGCTAAGTTGAGGAACAACCTTAACAAGCATTATTATTCCGATAACAATCATTGCCAGGACTACAACTGTTGGATACATAAGAGCCCCTCTAACTTTAGACCTCAACCTATGACTTCTTTCCAAATGAAAGGCTAATACTCTTAACGAATCACTTAAGGCGCCAGTTTTTTCTCCAACCTTAACCATACTACAATAAAGATTTGAGAAGATGGTAGGGTATTTTTTAATAATCTCTGAAAAACTCTTTCCTCTAAGAATTTCCTCTTCTATTTCCCTAAGAACTTTCTTAAAATATTTGTTTTTCGTCTGCTCTCTGAGAGTAGAAATAGCCCGAGGCAAAGGAACGCCTGCTTTTATCATAACTTCTAAGTTTCTGGTAAACATCAATTTTTGAGAAAGAGGTACTCTTTTGAAAATAAAAAGAAAAGGAGCATGTTTTTTTTCTCTTTGAGTATCTGCTGAAATTAAAATATAACCCTTAGATCTTAAAATCTGGGCCAGGTCTTTTATATCTTTGGCAACCATTTTTCCTTTTTTTGTCTCCCCTTTTTGAGATTTTGCAATGTATCTAAATTGAGGCATACTACTCCATAGTAACTCTTAAAACTTCTTCAATTGTTGTTATTCCTTGGGCCGCCTTTATAAACCCGTCTTCAACCATTGTAATCATTCCTTCCTTTAAAGCTCTTTCTTGAATTTCGTCCGAAGTAGTATTTTGGGTAATTAATTTCTTTATACTCTCTGTCACAGGCAAAACTTCAAAAATCCCTATTCTTCCTTTATACCCATCAGGACACGCTTTTGTTGGTCTTGGCTCAAAAAAAGTTACATCTTTAATAGTTCCCTCTCTTTTTAAAAGACTATTTTCTTTTAGAATATTCTCCACCCTCTTTAAATCACAGTATTTAGAAATCCGGTTAATTTGGGATTTTTTAAGATGATATTCTTTTTTGCCCTCGCAAAGTCTTCTTACTAATCTTTGGGCTAAAATCACATTTAAGGTTGAGGCAATTAAAAAAGGTTCTACTTTCATATCAATTAAACGAGGAATGGCTCCTGCCGCATTATTTGTATGTAAAGTAGATAAGACAAGATGGCCAGTTAGGGCGGCATTAATTGCCAAGGCTGCAGTTTCATTATCTCTTATCTCTCCCACCATAATAATATCTGGATCCTGTCTCAGTAAAGCGCGTAAACCGTTGGCAAACGTTAGACCAATTTCTGGTCTAACTTGGGTTTGGTTTACTCTCGGCATTCTGTATTCTATAGGATCCTCAATTGTTGAAATATTAACCTCCGGTGTATTTAAAATTTCTATCATTGAATAAAGAGTAGTTGTCTTGCCAGAACCAGTAGGGCCGCATACAAGAATCATTCCTGTAGGCCTTCTTAGTGCTGTTTGGATATCTTCTAAAGCTTTTCCCCTTAACCCCAACTCTTCTAAACTGTATCCTTTTGCTTCCTCTGCCAAAAGTCTCATAACCACTTTTTCTCCATTTAAAACCGGCAACACTGATACTCTTACAGAATATTTGTCTCCATTTGTCTCAAATTTAAAACGTCCGTCCTGAGGGAGACGGTGTTCATCTAATTTCAGGTTAGAAAGCACTTTAATCCTAGCAACAATTCCTGGAGCAACTTGTTTTGGAAGGGTCATTGCGTCTCGCAAGATTCCATCTATCCTATATCTTATCAGTACTTCATTTTCCATCGGCTCAATATGAATATCTGAGGCTCTATCCAACACTGCGTGCTTTAAAAGAGAATCTACTATTTTAATCACGGGAACCTCTTGGGCAATTTTTTCTAATTCTTCCTTTTCGGTGGTTTTTTCTTGTATTCTTTCTGTCTTAACACCCTCTGCTTCTTTTTTAATAAGTTCTGCAAATTCCGCACCAAGAGTTTTTCTATATTGGGCTAAGACATTTTTGATGCTCTGTGGGGTAGTAAGTCTAGGTAAAATTCTTAAATTTGATTTCTTCTTAATAAACTCTATAGTTTGAAGGTCTTCTGGATCTAACATTGCAACCTCTAGGTCTCTGCCTTTTTTTCTAAAAGCAACGATATTGTGTGCTCTTGCTATTGGCTCTGGAATAATCTCCAAAACCTCTTTTGGCACTATTTCTTTCTCAAGATTAATAAAAGGGATACCTAAAATATAGGCCTTTAGGCGAATTAAATCTTCTTGGGAGATTAGCCCTTCGCTTACCAAAAGATCCTCAAACTTTTTCCCTGTTTTCTTCGCCTTCGCCGCAATTCTCTTTATTGCATCTTCCTTAACAAGGCCTGAATCTACCAGAAAAAGTTTTAATTGTCCCTCCTCAACTCTCATATTCTAAGGCTTTTTTAACTTTTTCTGCTATCTCTTCTAAACTATAATTTGCTTTTACAAGATAGGTGGTAGCACCTAATTCAATTGCTTTTTCTATGTCATTGATATTTTCAAGATTTGTGAGAATAATTACAGGGATATCTTTTGTTTTCTCATCTTCTTTTAACTCCTTTAATACTTCAAGGCCATGCATACGAGGTAAAATCAAATCAAGCAAAATTAAATCAGGTAAACTTTCTTTTGCAAGACGCAAACCTGTTTTACCATCTACAGCACTTATAACCTCAATCCCTTTTTCTCTTAGAAGATCGCCTAGAGATTTTTGTAAAGCAGATTCGTCTTCTATGAAAAGTATTTTTTTTGCCATATTTTTAAGTTTTAATTGGTAAAGAAACAAAAAATGTTGAACCTTTGTTAAGTTTTGTTTTAAACCAAATTCTTCCTCCTAGTTTTTTTGCGACCTCTTTTGTGATATAGAGCCCCAAACCTGTCCCTCGAGTGTTGATTTGGGCTGCCTTTGAACCTCGAAAAAATTTTTGGAAAAGGTATTTTTTCTCCTGTTTTGAAATTCCAATACCTGTATCTTCAATCGCAATTATCACTCTCTTTGGCTCTTTTCTAAGAGAAATTTTTACTTTTCCTTGGGGTTTATTGTAAGTAATTGCATTGTTTATAAGGTTTTCTAAAATAGTCTTTAGCATTGTTCTATTTGTGGCAAGTAAGACAGGTTTTTCCAGATTCTCAGTCTCTATTTGAATGTTAGAAGCATCCGCAAATGCTTTCTGGCCCCTTATTACTTCTTCTATAAGTTCATTTAAGGAGAATTTTTCCTGAATTTTAAACACGCCATCTTCTTTGAGTCTTGCTACGATCAATAGATCGTTGAGTAGATTTTCTAGTCTTTTGCTGTTTTCTTTTATGATGCTATAATATTCTCTCTCTTCTTTTGTGAGATCTTGTCTTCCGAGCAAAAACTCTGTTGCCCATTTTAGATTGGTTAGGGGGGTCCGTAACTGATGGGAGACTATATCAATAAATTCTTCTTTAACTTTGTTAACCTCGGCTAGTTCCTCTAATCCTCTTGTGACAGAAAAGGTAATCACAAACCAGATTGCAGCAATAACTAAAGTTCCTAAAGCAACAATTCTTGGGTCTTCAATGTATTTTCTCCCAAGAAGATAAAAGTAAATACAACTTAACACATTAACTGTTCCCATTAAAACGAAAAGAAAAGTTGGACATTGAAAAAGAGGAAGGTTATATCTATGACAGCCCAAAAGATGAGCAATTTTTCTGATTATTCTTTGCCACATATTCATATTTATTCTATCACAAATTTCATATTTACAACAACAGAAAATTTTATTAAACTATAAACAAACTGAAAAACGGGGTGTGGTGTAATGGCAGCACACGTGCTTTGGGAGCACGCAGTCCCGGTTCAAATCCGGGCACCCCGAAAAAAGAATAAAAATAATCAATAATGCTTCAAATTTTAATTAAGAATTTAAAAAAAGCTAATTCTCGCCTAAAAGAAGCCACAAAAGCACCTCCTACCCAGCTTAATAAAGATGCTACGTTACAGAGGTTTGAGTTTACTTTTGAATTAAGTTGGAAGACAATCCAAGCCTATATGAGAGACCAGGGACTTGACTGTTTAAGTCCAAAAAGTTGTATTAGAGAAGCAGCAAGACTGGGATTAATTGAAAATCCAAAAACCTGGCTTGAGTTTTTAGAGGCAAGAAATCTTATTGCTCATACTTATAATCAAAGAGTGGCAAACAAAATATACAAAAAGGCTTTAAAATTTCCTCAAGAAGTGGAGAATCTACTTAAGAATTTAGAAAGTTAAAATGCCAAAAAATTTAACAAAAACAGAAAAAAAGATCAAAGAAATTGTCTACTCGTTTTTGGACCCAAAAAAATACGCCGTTTTCGTCTTTGGCTCGAGAGCCACTAATAAAGCAAAACGATTCAGCGATTATGATATTGGAATTATTGGAGAAAAACCTCTTCCTTGGCATCTCCTTGCAGAAATTAAGGAAGCCTTCGAAGAATCAGATCTTCCTTATAAAATAGAAATTGTAGATTTTACCAATGTGTCCAGAAATTTTAAGAAAATAGCTCTAAAAAAAATTAAAAAACTGTAGCCGGAAACTACACTAAGCGCGGGAGTAGTTCAGTTGGTAGAACGTCTCCCTTCCAAGGAGAAGGTCGCGGGTTCGAATCCCGTCTCCCGCTCTCTTTAAAACAATCTCTTCAAAAAAGAAAACTGGCCCAATAATTGGGCCAGTTTTCAAATTCAAGCAAAACCTTCTTAACAAATTAGGCTCTGTTTATTTTATTCTTTTTGATTATCTTACTCTCTCTTTAAGCCCTTTTCCTGGTTTAAATCTTGGTACCTTCATTGCAGGAATTTTGATTTCCTCTCCTGTTCGAGGATTTCTTCCAACTCTTGCTTTTCTCTTTACAACAGTAAAAGTACCAAATCCTGTTAAAACTACATCTTGTCCTTTTGCCAAAGCCTTACTAATTTCATCTAAAAGGATATTTAGACATTCGGCACAATGAGCCTTGGAACATCCTGACTTTTTGGCTAAAATTTCAACTAAGTCTTGTTTTGTCATATTTTTATAAATTAAATTTAGTTTTTTCGACCTTTATAACCCATAAATAATTTTTAGATTCACCGAGCATACTCAATAACTCTTTTTTCACGAATGACAACAACTTTGATTTCGCCGGGATAATTTAACTCTTCTTGAATTCTCTGGGCAATCTCCTTGGCAAGTTTATAGGCTTGATAGTCATCTATTTCATCAGAACTAACAAAAACTCTTATTTCTCTCCCTGCTTGAATAGCGTAGGCTTTCTCCACTCCATTGAACGAAAGGGCGATGTTTTCCAAATCTTCTAGTCTCTTTAAGTAATTCTCTAAGGTATCTTTCCTTGCCCCTGGTCTTGCACCGGAAATCTGATCGGCTGCTTGTACAATTTGTGCCTCAATAGACTCATAAGGATATTCCTCATGATGGGATTTCATTGCATCAATCACCTCCTTCTCTATACCAAATCTCTCTAAAATTTTCATTCCAATTTGCGTGTGAGAACCTTCAACTTGCTGATCTAATGCTTTGCCTATGTCATGTAAAAGTCCGGCTTTTTTTGCTACTTTTACATTAGCCCCAAGTTCTGCTGCTATAGCTCCTGCCAAATGAGCCACCTCTATTGAGTGTAGAAGAACATTTTGTCCAAAACTTGTTCTAAACTTCAATCTGCCAAGAAGTTCTATCAATTTTGGAGGAAGATCAATTACTCCTGTATCATAGGCCGCTGCCTCGCCTGCTTTTCTCATCTCTTCTTTTACATCTTCCTCTGTCTTTCTAACTATTTCTTCAATTCTGGCTGGTTGAATCCTACCATCTTCTATTAGCCTTTCAAGAGCCAATTTTGCTATATGTCTTCTTATTGGCGAGAAACTTGAGAGAACTACGACCTCAGGTGTGTCATCTATTATTACCTCAACTCCGGTTAATTTTTCGAAAGTTTTAATATTTCTGCCCTCCTTACCGATAATTCTCCCCTTCACTCTGTCAGAGGGCAAAGTAACTGTGGTTACTGTTGTCTCTTGGGCTTGTGAGAGAGCGTATTTTTGAATGGCATTTGCTAGGATCTTTTGGGCCCTCTCTTCTAATTCTTTCTTTCCTTCTTCCTCCAGCCTGCGTATTTTTTGAAGAAGCTCTTTCTTGGCTGTTTCCTCAATTCTTTGAATTAATTCTTTTTTTGCCTCTTTTTCTGTTAATCTTGCTACTTTTTCAAGTTTCTTTTTTTCTTCTTCGATTTTCTTCTCATATTCAGTTTTTAATTTCTCAAGTTCTCCATTTTTTTCTTGCAATTCTTTCTCTTTTTTTTCAGCAGCAGCAATCTTTGCCTGTAAAATTTTCTCCCTTTTTGCCAAAAACTTCTCTGTCTCTAATATCTCCTTTCTTCTTTCACTCTCCTCTTTTCTTGCATAACGAATAATCTGATTTGCTCTTAAATGTGCTCTATTTATTATTTCTTCAGCCTCTTTCTTAGCATCTTCTATCTTCTTTTTTAAGTTTTGTTCTATTGTGCCTTGTCTTCTTCGTAAAATCGTTGTCCGAGTAAAGTAAGTTAGAATTGAGCCCAAAACAAATCCTAACAAGCCTACTCCTAAAATTATTTGGTAAGCCATAGTTTACAATCTTTAAAGATTGGTAAGCAATTGTTGCCATTAATTTACCCAATCTTTTTAATTAATTATCTTTTATTATAGTAAATTTTTAACAGATTGTAAAATTCTTACTATTTCTTTTTTGACTCAATAACTGCATCAATAAGCCCGTATTCTTTTGCTTCATTTGCAGAAAGATAGAAGTCTCTATCAGTATCTTTCTCAATTCTTTTTAAAGGCTGTCCGGTGTGTTTTGCAAGAATATGATTAATTTTATTTTTGATTTTAACAATCTGCTTTGCTGTAATTTCTATCTCTATAGCCTCTCCACTAACACCTCCTGCAACCTGATGAAGCAAAATTTCGGAGTTCGGAAGAGCAAATCTTTTTCCTTTTTCACCTGATGCTAAAAGAACCGCGGCCATAGATCCTGCCAAGCCTACACAAACTGTTGAAATAGGACATTCCACGTATTGCATTGTGTCATAAATTGCAAGTCCTGCGGTAACCGAACCTCCTGGGCTGTTAATATAAAGTTTGATCTCTTTTTTGGGATCTTTTGAGGCAAGATAAAGAATTTGGGCAATGATAAGATTGGCCAAGGCATCAGTAATTGGACCTCCTAAGAAAATTATCCTATCTTCTAATAAGCGAGAATATATATCATAAACCCTCTCTCTCATTCCGGACTTTTCTATGATTGTTGGAATGATATTCATAATTTAATGATAAATGATTACTTATTCATTGTTCCTCAATTGCAAAACTCTCAAGAAATGCTAATGTCTTTTGGTTTTCTATCCTTTCTTTAATATACTCCCTAAGACTCTCTGGGTCAATATGCTCTTCTGCCTCTTTAATGGTTCTAAACCGCGTTAAAAATTTATCTGCCTCTCTTTTTATCTCTTCTTCTTCTGCGCGGATATTCTCTCTTTTTTTAATTTCTCTAAGAATTAGGAATTTCTTCACTTTTGCTTTAACTTCTGGAAGAAGAGACCTTTTTAACTCCTCCTCTGTTTTGTTAATTTCTTTTAAATAGTCGGAAAAAGAAATTCCAAGCAATTGAGGAATATTTTCTTTGAGTTCTTTGAAAGTTTTCTCCAATTCAATTTCAGTCAAGATTTTTGGCACCTCAAAAGAAGCGTCTTTTGAGATTTTTTCCAAAATTTCTCCCTGCACTCTTTGGCTTTCAATCTGTTTTTTTTCTGCCTCAATTCCCTCTCTGATGCTATTTCTTAGGTCTTGTAAATTTTTAAATTTTCCCAAACTTCTTGCCCAATCATCATCGATTTTTGCTAATTCTATTTTTTCTACCTTCAGAACTTCTACCTTAATTTGGGCTTTTTTGTTTGCCAATGCTTGATTGAAATAGTCATGTGGAAAGGTTATCTGAAACTCTTTTTCTTCTCCTTTCCTTGCACCCAAAAGTTCCTTCTCAAAATCTGGTAGAAGATAACTTTCCCCCAGAATGATTCTTTCTTGATGCTCCCTCCCATTCTCTATATCCGGGGAGGACCAAACAATTTCTAAAAAATCCCCAAGTTCTGCTGGTTCTTCTTTTGGATATCTTTTGGCTCTATTTTTTTGAATCCATTTAACGGTTTGATCTATCTCTTTTTCATCTACAGAAACTTTGCGCTTTTTAACTTGAGAAGCGATATTTTTATAATCTGGAAGCCTGATCTCAGGTAAAGTAGAGATTATAATCTTAAATTCAAATGGATTATTAGGGGCGAGTCTGAGAATTTCAATTTTAGGAGGACCAAGAACCTCAATTTTTTGCTGCTTTATAATTTTTGAATAAGTTTCTCTTATAATTTTCTCTGCAACTTCTTCTAGAAGATTTTCATGTAGTAGAAATTGAACTATTTCCTCTGGCACTTTACCTTTCCGAAACCCTTTTATCTCTATTTTTCTACCTTTTTCTTTAGCTTTTTCTTTTATAAACGGCTCTAGTTCTTGAAACTCAAATTTAACCAAAATTTCTTTTTGAGACTCGGGTAAGTTTTTGATTTCAAATTTCATAAGAATAGTGGTAGGGCAAGTAGTGAAACTACCCCAATTAATTTTATAAGAATGTTTAATGAAGGTCCGGCAGTATCTTTAAAAGGATCACCTATAGTATCTCCTACAACTGCTGCTTTATGAGCTTCAGAGCCTTTGCCACCAAAATTCCCTGCCTCAATGTATTTCTTTGCATTATCCCAGGCTGCTCCTGAATTGGCCATTAAAAGTGCTAAAAGAAAGCCTGATCCCAAAGCTCCAACCATGGTACCTGCCACAGCCATTTTTCCGAGAATCACCCCTATCAAAATAGGAATAACAACTACTAAAATGGCAGGAAAACTCATCTCTTTCAATGCTCTTTTTGTAACTAGATCAATTGTCCTCTTATAATCTGGTTTCTCTTTTCCTTCCAGCAATTTCTTTTCTCTAAACTGTCTCCTTACCTCTTCTACAACCTCTAAGGCTCCCTGAGATACCCCTTTCATTGTTAAGGCTGAAAAAAGAAAAGGAAGCATTGATCCAACAAAAAAGCCAGCCAAAAGTTTCGGATCCAAAAGATTAATCTCTTTTAGATTGCTTTGTTGTGAGTAGGTTGCTAGCCAAGATAAGGCTGCCAAGGCTGCCGCCCCTATAGCAAAACCCTTGCCTGTAGCTGCAGTAGAATTTCCAACTGCATCTAAAGCTTCTGTTCTTTGTCTTGCCTCATGGGGAAGATTTGCCATCTCAGAAATACCGGCTGCGTTATCAGCAATAGGGCCATAGCAATCAGTAGAAAGATTGATTCCTAACACCCCCAGAAGACCCACAGAGGCCAAGGCAATTCCATAAAGGCCCCCAAAATAATAAGCAAGCACAATTGTTATTCCCACAGCCACAACTGGCAAAACAGTACTCTTCATTCCAACAATTAAACCTTCCATGATAACATTAGAGGGACCAATTTTTGCTGCTTTTGCTATCTCTAAAGTTGGTTTTCTCTTCTCAGAGGTATAGTATTCTGTGGTCTTTCCAATAAGAACGCCACATAAAAGGCCTGCTAAAATGGGCCAAAATAATGAAATATCTTGAAAATAAAAATTCACTACCAAAAAGGAAAAAAGAATCATCAATAAATTAGCACTAAGAATTCCTTTCTCCATCGCTTTTCTTACTTCCTCTGTTTGTTTTGTAAACTCTTTTTGTTCCAACTTTGATGGAATTTTCATTAAGAAAGCCCCAATCAAAGATGCCAAAATCCCAGAGGCAGCAATCAAAAGAGGAAGAGTTAAACCCTTTTGTCCAAAACTGATTGTGCCAATCACCATCGTGGCAATTATGGCAGATACATAAGACTCAAACAGGTCCGCCCCCATTCCTGCAATATCTCCAACATTGTCTCCTACATTATCAGCAATCACTGCTGGGTTTCTTGGATCATCTTCAGGAATATTCAATTCAGTTTTGCCAACAATATCTGCCCCAACGTCAGCGCTTTTTGTGTAAATACCTCCCCCAACTCTCATAAACAAAGCAACAAAAGAAGCCCCAAAGGCATAATTTATTAAAAGAGCAGGATTTTTAAAAAGCCACCAAATGATTATCACACCCAAGAGTCCTAATCCTACAACCAAAAAACCCATTACTTCTCCTCCCCAAATGGCAACCTTAAAACTCTCAGAAAAACTCTCTTGGGCCTTGTTTGCACACCTTTGATTGGCCAACGTTGATATAGTCATTCCGATGTATCCTGCAAGACTTGATAAAATTGCTCCTAGAAGAAAAATTAAAGACGCTTGCCAATTTTTTTGAATTAATCCCAAAAGGAGCGCTACTAAAACCACAATCAAAAGCATTGACTTAAACTCCCTTTTCAAAAATGCTCTTGCACCAATTCGAATTGCCTGGGCAATTTCTTTTATTTTCTCTTGCCCTGGGCTAATTTTTTTAATCTTTTTAATAAGATATAGAACAAAAATAATATCCAATAAGGCAAAAAAAGAAGCCAAAAGAATGAACCACTGCATAATAATCGATTTAATTATTTTTGTTATTTTTAATTAAAATCACTTATTTCTTGTTTTCTGTTAACCTTTCTTTGTCCGATTCTTCTGCCTTCTTTTGTGCTTTATCCTCCTTTGCCTCCTCTTCCTTTTCTACAAAAGGTTTCACATCAATTTTCCACCCCGTAAGTTTGGCAGCCAATCTTACATTCTGACCATCTTTTCCAATTGCTAAAGATAACTGGTCCTCTGGCACCAACACCTCTGCTTTTCCTTTTTCTCCTAATTTTACTTCAATAACTTTGGCTGGTGATAAAGCGTTTGCAATAAATTCTTTTGGATCTTCTGACCATTGAACAATATCAATCTTTTCTCCACCTAAAGTATTAATAACTGCTGCTACTCGAGTTCCTCGTTGTCCTACCATTGCGCCTATCGGATCTATCTCTTTTTGTTCTGAAAAAACGGCTATTTTTGTTCTTGAGCCAGGTTCTCTGGCGATGGATTTTATTTTAACTTGTCCTGAAGATACCTCAGGAACTTCAATTTCAAATAATTTAGAGACGAATTTAGGATAAGCGCGGGATAAAATAATCATTGGACCTTTGGGAGTCTGCTCTACTTTTCTTACCAAAACTTTCAGTCTTTGACCAGGTTTATAAAATTCATGGGGAATTTGTTCTTTTGGAGGCAAAATTCCCAATGTCTTACCCAGATCCAGATAGACATTTTTACCTTCAATTCTTTGGACTGTACCTGAAACTATTTCTCCTTCTTTTTTTGAAAACTCCTCAAAAATACTCTCTCTTTCTGCTTCTTTCAATTTTTGTAAGATGACCTGCTTTGCTGTTTGGGCAGCAATCCTTCCATATTCTTCTTTGGTTTCTAGCGGAAAAATTAACTCATCTCCTGGCTTTACGTTTGGATCAATCTTCCTTGCCTCTTCTATCATAATATGTTTTTTTGGATTAAACTTTATCTTTTTTTCTTCCGGTTCTTTATTTTCTTTCTTCAATTTTTCAAGTTCCTCATCTTTATAAACCATTGATTTGTCTACTACTTGCTTCACTTGCCAGAATTTTATTTCTCCTGTTTTAGGATTAAGTTTTGCTCGAATAATCTCTCCCTTTTTTGAAAAATCTTTTTTATAAGCAGCAGCAAGAGCAGATTCTGTAGCCTCAAGAACCTTTTCAAAACTCAGTCCTTTTTCCTCTGCAATCTGGGCCAACGCTGATGTAATTTCTTTTAAATTTTTGAGCATATATTTAAAAAATTAAAGTCCGATTTATCGGACTACTTACATTTTAAGTTTTTCATGTGGAATGTCAAGAAATCTATACATTAAATTTATACATTCTTAAAATGAATTATTTTTGCTTTTCTTTGATGAAAATCTAAAGAAAGAGTTATGACATCAATTGAAAAATGGGCTTCAAGTTTATGTTTATTAAGCCAGATCTCTGCTAATTTTTTAATCCGTTGAAGTTTCTTGTAATTCACTTTATCCTCTGGGTGAAATGATTTAGAAAATTTTTGGGTTTTAACTTCTACAAAAACAATTTCCTTCTTCTTTTTTGCAACTATATCTATCTCTCCTAACTTTTTGCCGCTTTTTAAATAATAAGTAAAATTTCTGTCCAGAATACAATACCCTCTTTTGACAAGATATTGACAGGCCAGATTTTCACCAAACTGGCCGATTTTTTTATTGTCCGTTCTGTCCGAATTAAATGTGGCCATTATGTTTTGTCCGTTTTCCCCAATGTCCTTTAGTTTTTCACAAGTTTTCCACAGCTTTGAGTGGACCTAATGGGAGTCGAACCCATACCTCTGCGTTGCGAACGCAGCGCTCTACCGTTAAGCTATAGGCCCATTATGCAATTTTTAATTTTTATTTCTTAATTTTTAAATTAATTCGATCAATTTAAGGGAATTTGCAAAAAATTCGGATTGTCTTTTCCTTCTTTGAAAAGATAATGCGGTTTTTGGTCTTAAAGGTCTTTTTAAGTCTTTTGGCAAGTTTTTTGGCGATTTGGTTTTCAGTAAAAGTAATTCTAAGCATCCCCTTGGCTATATCCTCAATAGAAATCACTCTTGCTAATGGGTCTTTTCTTTGTTCTTCTTGAGCGAAATTATTGATAAATCGCAGGAGTTCTTCTTTGTTCTCTGGACAATTTTCAAGAATCATCTCACCTTCAAATTTACCTTCTTTTATCATTTTACAAGCAGGGCAAAGTTCAAATCTTATTTCTTTGTCTTCTTTCAACTCCGGATAATCCTCCAAAGAATGATGCCATGATTTGTACCAATAGAAAGCATTGCACTCAGGACAAACAATAATGTCTTTTTTGCCTTTTTCCTCCTTTCCTTTTTTGGGAAAATGCCAGGGAAAGTTTTTAGGAAGAAATTTTCGCATAAATTTAGAACTCGATAACTTAATAATGAGAAACCAATTTTATTGTACTGAAATTCTATTTCCTTGACAATAAAATAAAGATGGTATATCAATTTAGATTAATTAAATAAATTTTTGGTAAATTTGATTATCATAAAATAAACCAACTGAGAAGATAAAAGACACAGTGAAATCTTTAAACTCAAAATAGGTTAGCGTTCGGAAAAATATAATCCAAAATCTATCATTGAGCAAGTATGCTGAAAGATATAGAATGTAAATGCCAGATCATCAAGAACTTTGCACCATCCTGGTTTGCGAGTGTCATGGGAACAGGAA
>CAZHBV010000004.1:0-23458 GCA_964530855.1 uncultured Candidatus Saccharibacteria bacterium
TGCCCCCGTAGCTCAATTGGTAGAGCAATGGCCTTTTAAGCCAGAGGTTCCGCGTTCGAGTCGCGGCGGGGGCATATTAGAGCGAGTTGATGAGCGGAGCCCCGCTTAGCGAGGCGAAGCGACGAAGGGTTATAAGTAGTTAACAAGTAAAAACTTTCTTTTTTGTGTAAAGTGTCACTTTACACAAAGGGGTAGTGGGAGGCATTGATATTACTTGCTTAAGAGGGGGGGTTTTTTAAAAATTTAAAAATTTTTGGGATTTTTAAAATTTTGTGTAAAGTGTCACTTTACACAGTTTTGATAGGCAAAAAAGCCGGGGGTCAGAAAAGCCCTGGCTTTTTATGTTCAAATACTTGACAGTGAAAATAAAGGATTATAATTTGCAAAAAAATGAGAAAATTTTCTCTTATAACTTATGGTTGCAAGTTGAATCAGGCAGATTCGGAGATAATCTATGGAATTTTGTCAAAAAAATTTCAACCCTCATCAGAAGATGAGGCAGATTTTGTTGTGATAAATAGTTGTGGAGTAATTAAAAAAACTCAGAGAAAAATAGAAAGAAAAATACAGGAATTAAAAAAGAAGCACAAAAAAATAATTTTAGCAGGATGTCTTCCTCTTATTTCAGAGAAAATAGTTGATCAAGTTGATGGAGTTATAGGTCCTCAAAATATTTTAAAAATTCAAGAAGCAGTAAAACAAGTACTTGAGGGACAAAAACCCATTTATCTTGATAAAACCCCGATTAACAAGGCCAAACTTTGCTCTCTCAAAATGAGAACTCCTTTTACTACTACGGCTATCATTCCAATTTCAGAAGGTTGTCTTGGAGAATGTGCCTATTGCGCAACAAAATTTGCTCGAGGAAAGTTATATAGTTTTTCTCAAGATTCCATTTTGAGAGAAATTAAAATGGCTCTGCTTGGGGGATTTAAAGAGATACATTTAACATCACAGGATATCGCCTGTTTTGGGTTAGATAGAGGTAAATATGAATTGCCACAGCTTTTAAAAAAGATTATAGAAATTCCCGGAAATTTTTGGGTGAGAATTGGAATGGGCAACCCCCAACATTTTAAAAGAATTTTAAACCCTCTTCTTTCTCTTTATGATTCCCCAAAAATTTATAAATACCTTCATATTCCAGTACAAAGTGGTTCAGATAAGGTTTTAAAAGAAATGAAAAGAGGATATAAGACAAAAGATTTTCTTGAAATTATTGAAGCTTTCAAAAAGAGATTTCCAGACCTTATGCTTGTAACCGATATTATTGTAGGCTATCCAACAGAAACTGGAAAAGATTTTCAAAAAACAGTTGATTTAATTAAGAGAGTGTCTCCTCGGATAGTTAACATTACTAAGTTTTCGAGAAGAGACAAAACAGAGGCTAGTTTGTTGAAAGATTTGCCAGATCGAGTTAAAACAGAAAGGTCCCGTTTTTTAAATAGACTTTGTCTCAAAATTAAAGAAGAAGACAGCAAAAGATTTGTAGGTAGAGAAGAGGAGGTGTTGGTGATAAAAGAAGGAAAAAATAATACCTATATTGCAAGACCTATCCATTTTAGAGCCATTATTTTAAAAAATGCAAAAGTTGGAAAGTTTTTGAGGGTAAAAATTAAAGAGGCAAAACCAAATTATCTTATAGGAGAGGTAATATAATTAGATTTATAAATAATTAGTTCTGGACAAATTTTCGCCTTCCTATTTCTTTTCAAAATAATGAGGTTTGGGTAAAATAAATACAATAGTCTATGAGAAAATTATTTTTCTTTATTTTACTTTTTGTTGGTATCGGATTGTTTGTTTTTGCGTTATATTCTACTGACCTATCCGAAGTGGCCAGGGCTTTATCAAAATTATGGCCTTGGAAATTTATTGCAGTTACCTTAATTTTATTTTCAGCGGAGATTTTAATAGATGCCTTTCGCTGGTTTCTTATTTTAAAATCTCAAGGACAAGATATAAAATTTCGCCCTCCTCTTTTAGCAAGAATGGTTGGATTTTCGTTTAGTTATTTAACACCAGTTGTGCTTCTGGGGGGCGAGCCAGTAAGATACGCTATTTTAAAGGAAGAAACTAATATACCTTCAAAATATATTATTTCTTCTATTATTCTTGATAAATTAATTTTGTTTTTAGCCTCATTCGTATTTTTTTTAATAGGAGTTTTTGCCTTTATATTTTATTTACCCACAAATTTATTTACCAAACTAATGATAAGCACTTTAGTTTTGCTTCTGCCTCTTTCTGGTTTTTTTATTTATTTAAAGATCCGATCAATTAGTTTAAAGGAAGGAATATTTTCTTGGCTAATGAAAAAATTTTATCTCAAAAGGATAAAAATTTTTAAAGAAAAAAAAGAAAATATCAAAGAGATTGAATTAGAGATCAGGAAGTTTTTTACTAAAGACAAAAAAACTCTCTCAAAGATTTTTTTAATGGGAGGCATCGAAGTTTTTCTTACAATTTTATCCTTTTGGACGATTGTTATTTTTTTGGGCAAACATTTGGCTCTTTTCAAAATTTTTGCTATAAATAGTATGGTAGGACTTGCTTCATTTTTTCCTCTTCCGGCTGCTTTAGGCACTCTTGAAGTGAGCCAAGGTTATCTTTTTCAATTTTTTAATTTATCTCAAACAGATGGGGTTGCATTTAGTTTGATTTTCAGAGGCATTAACCTGCTTTTTTCTTGTTTAGGCATACTTTTGTTTCTATACTTTCAGCTTCGGATTTTAAAGAAAAAAATTCTCCGCTTTATTCAAGAAATTATAAAATTTTATGAAAAATAAGTTATATAAAATAAGTGTTGTACTTCTATCATCTCTCCTTCTTATAGGTGTCTCTTTAAGTATTGGATTTTACTTAGGCCTCCAGCAAGCGCCAAAACCCCCCAAGAATCTTCCCTCAGAAGTAGACCCCTCTATCTTATGGGAAGTTTGGAATGCCTTAGAAGAAAAATATATTGGAAAACTAGATTATCAGAATATGATTTATGGAGCTGCAAAAGGGTTAGCCCAAAGTTTAAATGATCCTTATACTGTTTTTTATACACCTCAAGAGAGCAAAATGTTTCTAGAAGATATCTCAGGTAGTTTTGAGGGAGTAGGAATGGAAATAGGGATAAGAGATGGACAACTTACTGTAATTGCTCCACTTGAAGGAACGCCTGCAAAGAGAGCAGGTATTTTACCCGGAGATAAAATAATTAAAATCGAAGATGTTTATACAAGAGACCTTACTATTTATGAGGCAGTGAAAATGATAAGGGGCGAAAAAGGAACAACAGTGAGACTAACTGTTTTTAGAGAAGGGTGGGATGAACCAAAAGAAATTGAAATTACAAGAGATGTAATTAATATTCCCTCAGTAAAAGTAGAGATTTTAGATGATGATATTGCACATTTAACTATTTATCAGTTCAATGAGAACACAACTTTGCAATTTATAAAGGCTGCTCAGATTATAGAAAATAGCAATGTAAAAAAGATCATTTTGGATCTTAGAAATAATCCAGGTGGTTTGTTAAATAAAGTCCAGGAGATCGCAGGATGGTTTTTAGAAAGAGGTAAGATTGTTTCAAAAGCTCGGTATGCAGATGGCAAAGAAGAGATTTATAAAACCAAAGGTCCGGCTACATTTTTAAATTATCCACTTGTAGTTTTAATTAACCAAGGAACTGCCTCGGGAGCAGAAATTTTAGCAGCCGCTTTAAGAGAACAAAGGAATGATGTAAAATTAATAGGAGAGAAGACTTTTGGTAAAGGGTCAGTTCAAGAGACAGTGAATATTGGTAGAATAAAAAGAGAAGGATTATTAAAGGTCACTACAGCCCATTGGTTTACGCCAAAAGGACGGCTTATTGATAAGAAAGGATTAGAGCCAGATATTAAAGTAAAACTTACTCAAGAAGATATTGAACAAGGAAAAGATCCACAGTTTGATAAGGCAAAAGAAATATTAAAGCAACTTTAAAAATATGAAGGTTATTCTCTTAAAAGACATAGAAAAATTAGGAAAGAAATATGATGTTAAGGAGGTAGCAGATGGTTATGCAAGGAATTTTCTTATAAGAAGAGGACTTGCAAAGCCTGCCACCGAGAAACTTATAAAATGGGCCGAGGAGCAAAGGAAATTGGCTATAAAAAAAGCCCAGGAGCAATTAAAGGAAGTTCAAAAATTAGCCTCTAAATTAGATGGGCAGGAAGTTGAGTTTGTTGTTAAAGTGGGTAAACAAGGGAAACTTTTTGAGAGTATAAATCAGATAAAAATAGCCAAAAAATTGAAAGAAATGGGGTTTGATATTAAGAAAACTCAAGTTGAACTTGAGAAACCCATCAAAGAACTGGGCGAATTTCCTGTAAAAATAAACTTAGACCAGGGGCTTGAGGCGGAGATAAGAGTAGTTATAGTTCCTGAAGAAGAAAGCTAATAGGATTATTCTACATTAACTATTTTGACAATCCGTTGAGTGCCGTCGAATTTTCTTTTTCTTCTTGTAATGAAGCGAACTATTCCCGCTTTTTTGGCATAGAGGGTATCATCTTTTCCTCTGCCTACATTCTTGCCCGGTAGAAATTTTGTTCCTCGCTGTCTAACAATAATCATTCCCGGATTGACCTTCTGTCCACCAAAAATCTTGACTCCTAAATATTTGGGTCTTGAATCTCTTCCTAATTTTGTTGAGCCTGCAGATTTTGTTTTTGCCATAGCAATTATTAATTGTTATCAATCAATGAATTGTAGCAAAGAAAGAAAAGTTGGTCAAGACGATGTAAAAATTCCTTATCATCTTGGAATTATTCCTGATGGAAACAGAAGATGGGCAAAGAAATATGGTCTGCCAACACTTTTAGGTCATAAAAAAGGAATCGAAACTTTTAAAAAAATAGCAAGGTATTGCTACAGAAAAGGGGTAAAAATTCTGACAGTTTTTGCATTTTCAACCGAGAATTGGGACAGATCAAAAGAAGAGATAGTTTATTTAATGAAACTTTTTGATTCAATGCTTTCGGATAAGAATGTAGAAGAGTGGAACAAAAAGGGTATAAAAATAAATATAATAGGGCAGAAATGGAGATTGCCGAATGAGTTGCAAAAGAAGATTAAAAAGGTAGAACAGATTACCAGAAGAAACAAAAAAGGAATTTTAAATATAGCCCTTTCCTATGGAGGAAGAGCAGATGTGATTCAGGCAATAAAAAAAATCATAAAATTAAAAATACCACTAAGAGAGATTAATGAGACTCTTATTTCAAAATATCTATGGACAGAAGGACTTCCCGACCCAGATCTTATTATTAGAACAGGTAAAGAAAAAAGAATTTCTAATTTTCTAATCTGGCAGTCTGCTTATTCAGAACTTTATTTCTCAAATAAGTACTGGCCAGAATTTACAGAAGAAGATCTAGAAAACGCCTTTTTAAATTATTCAAAGCGTCAAAGACGGTTTGGTAAATAAAAGAATTAATCTCTAAACTCATATGCACAAAACAAAAGTTCTCTTTTTAATTATTTTGGTAATTTCACTACTTTTAGTTGCCGGTATAGTTTATCTTCAAAGGTCTTACAAAAAAGAGGCTCAACTCTCTATATCAAAAGAAGAATTAACAAAACCAAGTTCTATGAAAATTTCAAGTCCTGCCTTTGAGAATAACCAGTTTATCCCCGTAAAGTATACCTGTGATGGTGAAGATATAAACCCTCCTTTACAAATTGAGAACGTACCAAAAGAAGCAAAAAGTTTAGTTTTAATTGTCGATGATCCAGATGCTCCAATAGGAATTTGGAGTCATTGGGTGGTGTTTAATATTGATCCTTCAGTTCAATTTATTGAAGAAGATTCTTCTCCTGAGGGAGCAGTTGAGGGATTAAATGATTTTAAGAAACATTCATATGGAGGACCTTGTCCGCCCTCAGGCACACATCACTATTATTTTAGATTGTATGCATTAGATACAACACTTGATCTCTCATCTGAAGCAACAAGAGAAGACGTGTTGGAAGCCATTAAAGGCCATATTTTGGCCTCGGCTGAATTGATAGGTTTATATCAAAGATAAATAAAAAATGGAAAAGGTTATTTTGGTTGATCTAAACGATAATCCGATTGGAGTTGAGGAAAAACTAAAAGCTCATAGAGAAGGGAAACTTCATCGGGCTTTTTCCATTTTTATTTTTGACCCAAAAAGAGAGAAGATACTTTTACAGAAACGTCATAAAGATAAATATCATTCAGGAGGATTATGGACAAATACCTGCTGTTCTCATCCAAGACCTAATGAGTCTCTTAAAGAAGCGGCCCATCGACGGTTAAAAGAAGAAATGGGATTTGATTGTAAATTACAATATCTTTTTTCTTTTATTTATAGGGTGGATTTTGGTCAAATAAAAGAATTTGAGATTGATCATGTCCTTGTTGGATGCTGCGAGCAAAAAATCAAACCTGATCCAAAAGAGGTAGAGGATTTCAAATGGGTAAAAATTGAAGATGTTCTACACGATCTGAAAGAAAAGCCGGATAAATATACCGTTTGGTTCCGTTTAAGTTTTAAAAAAGTTGTAAATTTGTTGAAGAAGTCTTCTTAATATTAAGCGACATTTTTTGATGCCCGCTTTTTTATTTCTTTAAATTACTTTTTTCACTCCATTTCGGGGAGGAGAGCTTTCTATAAGCATTAATTTATTTGAGACCATGGTATTTGCGATGAATTTCTCTGAGACGAGGACGAGTAACATGAGTATATACCTGTGTGGTGACTATATTTTTATGTCCTAAGAATTCCTGTACTGTTCTTAAATCAACCCCTTTCATTAAAAGATCTGTTGCAAAACTATGGCGAAGAGTGTGACAGGTAGTATTTGCTGGAAGACCCGCCAAAAGCGCATATTTTTTGACTATTCTTTCAACAGTTCTTCTTGTCAGCCTACTTGAAGGGTTTTTTCCCCGATAACTAATAAATAAAGCTTTATTTTTGTCGCCTCTCGTTCTCAAATACTCTCTTAACCATTTGACGGCTCTTTCCGATAAATATACTGTTCTTGGATGCCCTCCTTTTCCAATTATTGAAATTTCTAAATCTTTTGTATCTGGTTTTATTTTAATTTGGTCTCTATTTAAAGAAACTAATTCACTTACTCGGAGACCCGTGGAAAAAAGAACCTCTAAAATGGCTCTATCTCTTAAACCAATCACATCTCTTGTATCTGGAGTCTCCAGTAACTTTTTTACCTGATCTAATGTTAAAAAATGAATAGTCTTTTCATCTTTATCTTTTGGCAACTTCACCTTTTCAGGAGGTAGAGAAGGAATATCTTTTTCAGCAAAGAAGGTTAAAAATGACCTTAAAGCGATCAAGTAATAGTTTTGGGTAGATCTTTTTATTGGTTTTTTGGTATTTTTTGAGATATATTGGCGGGATAAAAAAACTCTATATTTCCAGATATGTTCTTTTGTTAATTCCGGCGGTGTAATTTTATCTAATTTGTTTGCTTTTAACCAATTAAAAAAACATTTTAAAAACCGATCATAATTTTCTTGTGTTTTGCTTGAAAGTCCTTTTTCAATCTCAAGCCAGTCTAAAAAATCTGGTAAATATTGGCAGAGAGGTTTGAAACTCTGAGGCATGGTATTGTAATATCTTTAATAAGAGTTCTTTAAGTTCGATTAACCTACATTATGTGACATTGTCTCTCTCTCATTATATTGCCTCCCTACACAAGATGTCAAGTTTATAAGCGCAAAGAATCTTTATTCAATTACAATTTCTTTATTTAAGAAGGTAGTAATCTCCTCCCAAAGATTATTTATTTCAATTTTTCCTTTCTCTTCCCACCAAATTTTAATCTTTTTGGCTAAGTTAACAAAGAAAGGAACAACTTTCTGACGCCAAAAAGAACCAAAATATGGTTTTGTTGAAGTAACAACTCTTTGAACAAGTCCTTTTGCCTCTTCTTGTCCCGGAGGACCTATTTGGGAAAAAGCAAACAAAGGCAACAAGAGAAGACATATTGAAGATAAAAATAGAACAAGAGTTATTGATCTTTTCATGATTGAAGTAAACTTTTTGCTTTTTTAATTCTTTCCAAAGTTTTTTCTTTTCCTAAAATTTCGGCAATTTCAAAAGGAGGAGCCGAAGATTCTTTTCCAGTTAAAGCCACTCTTATTGGCCAAAGGAAGTATCCCCTATCCCCTACTTTACTGAACCTTTCTGCTTCTTTAACTAGGATATTTCTTAGATTTTCTGCATTCCAATCTTTTTCTTCAATTTGTTGTAGAATATTCTCTGCTTTCTCAAGAGCCTCTAAAACATTTTTTTCGTCTGCATCTTTCCATTTAAGCAAATCCTTTTTGTAATTTAATTCTTTCTTGAAAAAGAAATCTATAAGATGAGGAATTTCCGATAATACCTTCAACCTCTCCTGGTAGATAGCAATTATCTTTTTTATCGTATCAATTTCAATTATCTTACCTGTTTCTTTAATTATAAAACTCTGTCTGATGGTTTCTCCTCCAAATACTGGAGGATATTTTTTGCTTTCAATTTTTGGTTTTATAAGTTCAGCCTCAATTAGATATGGAAGGCACAATTTTGTTAATTTGTCTAGATTTTTTTGACGAATATAAAATCCATTAAACCAAATCAATTTTCTTTTATTGAAAACGGCTGGAGATTTTTGGCATTTTTCTAAAGAAAATTCTTTTATAAGTGAATTCAACGAATAAATTTCTCTTTCTTTATCTGGATTCCAACCCAAAAATGCCATAAAGTTAATTATGGCCTCAGGCAAAAACCCTGCTTTTTTGTATTCTCTTAGAGCAACAGCCCCATGTCGTTTACTTAATTTACTTCTATCCGGACCCAAAATCAATGGAAGGTGTGCAAATTTAGGAGGTTTTAACCCTAAAGCCTCGTATAAAAGAATTTGTTTGGGGGTGTTTGGAATATGATCCTCTCCCCTAATTACATGTGTGATTTTCATCTCAAAATCATCAATTACAGCGGCTAAATTATAAAGAGGGGTAGTTTCGTCTCTAGCAATTACAATATCTCCAAATTCAAAAGAGTTACTCTCAATTTTGCCATGAATTAAGTCATCAAAAATAACTTTTTTGTTTGGGTTTTTAAATCTTATTACATATGGCTTTTTTGCTTGAAGGTATTCTTTTACCTTCTTTTGGCTGAGATTTCTACACTTTCCATTATATCTGGGTGGCTGGCCTATGCTCATAAAATACTGCCTTTTTGCTTCTAATTCTTCAGGCGAGCAAAAACAATAATAAGCCTTGCCTTCATCTAACAATTTTTGGATATATTTTTTATAGATATCTTTCCGTTCACTCTGTCTATAGGGACCAAAATTGCCAATATAACCCTCTCCATCAGGTGCAGGACCTTCGTCCCACATTAGTCCCAGCCATTTTAGGCCTTCTATTATATCTTTCTCCCATTCTTTTTTAGATCTTTCTATATCTGTATCTTCTATTCTTAAAATGAAAGCACCGTTGTATTTTTTGGCAAAAAGATAATTAAACAAAGCAGTACGGGCCGTTCCTATATGGAGAGGGCCTGTTGGAGATGGTGCAATTCTTACTCGAGGTTTTGTCGTTTTAAATTCTAAATTGTCCATATTTTTATTCTAGGCCTTCTTTTCTTTAAAATCAACGAGATTCAACTCTTGAAGGATATATTTTGCAATAATTTTTGCCGAGTTTGGTACGGCTAATTCTTTGGCTTTCTTTTTCATTTCCTTCAATAGTTCGGGCTTGGAGAAAAATAGATAAAGTTTTTTTAGAAGAAAGTGAGGTTTAAAATTAGATTGCTCAATCACCAAAGCAGCTCCATATTTTTCAATGATGTATGCATTTTCTCTTTGGTGATTCTGCGCCGATTCAGGAAGAGGTACTAAAATTGAAGGAAGACCGTTTGCTAAAATTTCAAAAATTGAGCCAGAGCCTGCTCTTGAGATCACCAAATCTGCTACTTTATAGGCATGTTTTAACTGATCTTCATTTAAAAATCCATACAAGTGATAATATTTTCTAAGAGATTTTTCTTTTTGAAAGATTACCTCTGTTTGGAGTTGCATTTCCCTGATGTTATTCTTGCCACATTGATGAATGACTTCAAATAATTTTAAGATATCCAAGAGGGCTTGAAGAATAACATCATTTATTCTTTGGGACCCTTGAGAACCTCCCAATATTAAGAGAACTGGCTTTTCGTTTGTTAAATTAAAAATTTTCTTTCCGATTTCTTTATCTCCTTTTGTAATTTCTTCTCTTATGGGGTTTCCAACAAAGAGATACTTCTCTTTCAGTTTCATTTTTTGAAAATATTTTGTATGTTTAAGTGGAAAAGCTAAAAATACTTTTTTAGCAAATCGATCGCAGAATTTATTAGTCCATCCTGGTATTGAGTCAGATTCATGCAAAAATATGGGAATGTGTAAAAATGATCCTGCCAAAACTACAGGTAAAGAACCATATCCTCCTTTGCTAAAAATTAAATTTGGTCTTATTAGACGAAGAAATAAAAATGCTTGCACAACACCAACCAAAATTTTAAAAATATCTAAAAAGTTGGAGAAAATAGATTGAGGAGTAATATATCTTCTAATTTTCCCTGCTAAAATATATTTTACCTGAATCCCTTCTTTAATTAGATTTTCTGCAAATTGATCTTTTGGACCAACATAAAAAAACTTTAAAGTCTTTGCTTTAGAATGTTTTTTTAATTCTCTTTTGATTGCAATTATTGGAAATGTGTGTCCTCCTGTTCCTCCCCCACAAAATACTAATCTCATAATTTTATTCTTTTGTTATATTTAATAATATACCACAGGCAGCCAGTTCACAAATTAAGGCCGAGCCTCCATAACTTAAAAAAGGCAAAGGTATGCCTGTTAGAGGTAGGATCCCTATCATTGTACCGATGTTAACAAAAGCCTGGAGAGTAATCCAAGAAGTTATACCTAAGGATAAAAGTTTTTTGAATTCGTCTTTTTGATTCTTAGCACATTTAAATCCTCTCCAGGCAAAAATTAAAAATAAAGAAAGCACCACAAGTGCTCCAAGAAAGCCTGTTTCTTCAGCAAAAACAGCAAAAATTGAATCTGTCATAGGCTGAGGTAAAAATCCTAATTTCTGTTCTCCTAATCCTAGCCCTTTTCCAAACAATCCACCTGAGCCTACAGCGATCAAAGCCTGCTTTATATGATACCCTTTTCCTAAGGGGTCTATTTCGGGATTAAGAAACACAAGAAGTCTATTAAATCGATAGGGAGCAAAGACGATTAAAAGAGACAAAGCAATGCATCCAATAACTCCTATGATGATTGTATGAGACAAAGGAGTTCTTGCACAAAAATATAAAATTCCTCCTAATAGCCCTAAAATAGCCAAAGTGCCAATGTCTGGCTGAAAAACAAAAAGTAAACTTAATATCATTAAAATTACAACAAACGGGATTAACAAATTTTTGAATTTGTTTTCTTCGTTTTTATGAGTTGCTAGCCAAGAAGAAAGGTAAATTAAAAATGCTGGTTTTAGAAATTCTGAAGGTTGAAAAGAAAATCCAAAAATCCGAATCCACCTTCTTCCTCCATAAAGTGAGATGCTTAATTTAGGCAAGAAAACCAGAGAGGTTAAAAGAAGTGCTCCAAGGAATATCCAAAGAGAGTTTCTTCTTAGAAAATTCAAATCAACCTTGTAAAAAATAAAGCCTAAAATAATGCCTGGCAAAAGCCCATATAAAATTTGATGAAGCAAAAAATAAGTGGATTTACCTGTTAATTGCAGGGATTTAGCGCTTGAGGCTCCGGCGATTGCTATGAGTCCAATCAAATTTAAGAGACCTATTGCAGATAAAAGAATATAGTCTGGCTTTTTGTGTTTTTTCATTTTTTTGCTAATTTATGAAGATATTTTTTAAATTGGTCTCCCCTATCTTTGTAATCTTTAAATAATCCAAAACTGGCCGAGGCTGGCGATAACAAACAGACACCTTTTTTTGTAACTTTCAGAGCTATTTTTACAGCCTCTTCCATATTATTTACTAGGAAGCATTTTGGTTTATTTTTTCTTTTTGCCATTTTCTGAATCTCTTTATAAATTCTTCTACCTGTCTCTGGAAACAAAATAAGATTTGGAATTTTCTTTTTTATTACCATTTTAATCAACTCTGTGAAGTCTTGTTTTCGCTCATATCCCCCCAAAATCAATGTTTCTATATTTTGAAGAGCTTCCAAAGCCTCCGTTGTTGCCTCGGGCACAGTAGCCAAGGAATCATTATAATATGAAACACCCTTGAATTTCCCTACAAACTCTAACCTATGTTCTAAAGGTTTAAACTCACAGATTGTCTTTCTTATTATTTTTGGAGCAATTTTAAAAACAGAGGATACTACCACTGCAGCCATGACATTTAAAAGATTATGTTTGCCTTTTAGAGGAATCTCTTTAATTGGAAGAATTTTTTTGCCCTCAAAAATAATCCAATTATTTTTTGTATAACATCCTTTTTTATTATGAAAGCCAAAAGGAATAACTTTAGCTTTTGTTCGTGAAGCTAATCTTCTAAGGGCTTCTATTTCATAATTAAATATAAAAATGTCTTTTTCTGTTTGCCAGCGAGTGATATTTTTTTTAGCAGAAAAATATTCTTGAAAATTTTTATAATAATCAAGATGCTCTTTATAGATGTTTAGAAAAACAGCAATTTTTGGACTTATTCTCAAACCTTGCAATTGATGGGAAGAGAGTTCAAAAACAAAGAGACATTTTCTTCTGCCTTTTTTGAAAAAATCCAAAGGAGGCTTTCCGATATTGCCAATTAATTCAACAGACTTTTTTCCCTCTTTTAAAATTTTATAAATTAAAGTTGATGTTGTACTTTTTCCTTTTGTGCCGGTAATGCCTATAACTTGATCTCTGTAATTTTCTAAGAAAATATCTGTCTGGCTGGTTAAAATATGATTTTTTTGAAGATAAGGCTTTATTTTCTCTACTGCTATCCCAGGAGTTTTTATAATTACCTCATATTTTTTGATTGCTTCAAAATACCCTGGGCCCAAAAATGTCTCGACATGCTTCAGTTTTATCAACTTTTTCAAATTCTTATTAAGTTTTTCAAATTCTAACTGATCGGCTACACCAATTTTTTTATCAGGAAATAATTTTTTTAGAAATCTCAAACTTGACTCGCCTTCTCTGCCAAGGCCTAGAATTAATATACTTTTTTGTTTTAAGAAATCTAGTTTCATTTATTTTAGAATATCACAGAATTTCTTATTTATAAAGATAAAAAGCGCCCCTCGAAGCGGGGCGCCTGCTACGTTATTCTACATGAATAAAGTTGGCTGTCTTTTTCTGTAAGATTTCCCATTCAAAAAGAATATCTGCTACTTCCTCAACCAATCTCCACAGGTTTCGGGTACTTCTTCCAGTTAATGGTTCAATCATCACTGAGTTTCCATAAATACTGAAGCCCAAAAATCTAAGCTCCTTGAGATTTTTTGTCTCTGGATTGAGTTTTCTTATTTCATAAGCTAAAGGATGCGAGGAGCGTTCATTTATTTCTTCTTCAGTAATTCGCCAATTTGTTTTCATGAGTACAATTTTTGGGCTCATTATTAAAGCCAACCAAGGATTCGGAAGAGGTCTTGGTATCAGCCTTCTAACTCACCCCTTTTAAAAACTCGCTCAGGTTTCCAGTAGTACTTCTTTTTGGATTTTCCGTTCCACCAAAACCGACACCTTTTTAGAAACCCAATCATTGGTCACCTCCTTAAAGCAACTTAGGTTGAGAAAATTTCTTCAAAGGAGCAATTTTTTCAAGCTGTTCTCTAATTATTTCAATATCTATTTTGCCCCAATCAAATTGACTGACTGGGATAGTTGGTGAGGTAATGAGTTCTGGATGCGAGCAAATTTCAAGATAGTCACAGTACCAACAATGATTGCCTGTTATTTTTGGAAAGAGCTGTTTATTTTGAGAGAGTAAAAAGGATTTGATTAATACTGCAAGGTCAGCGTAATGATGTTCGTTTCTTGGAGTTACAAGAATTCTTTTGTCTATTTTTTCTTCTGTGATTGGGTTTTTGCCTCTCCATCCAAGAGGATAGCGAATAATTCCAGCCTCCTTTCTGCCAAAGATTCCTCTAAATGCCCAGCTGTATATCGTAAACTGGTAATCATGATGAACAGGAAACTGAAGACGCGGATCCTCTTCTCCATAATCTTGCCATCCTGTCTTAAGATCTACAATATACCACTTGCCACTTCCATAAGGAATCTCTCTTATTTGGTCTATAGCTCCGACAAGGAGAACATCGTATCTGCCAGGAGCACAAACAGTAAATCTTTTTTCAACCGCAATTGGCAAAGGTGCTCCGTAGTTATCTTCCCAATATTTTGCAATCATTGAAGCGCCAAGTTCTTTATATTTTTCCTTCTCTTTTTCTATTTCAGTCTTTGTTTTACCTCGAAATCTAATCTTGCAAGGATTATGGAAACGCTCAGCATTCTTTTCTTTTAAAACATCCTCCCAAAGATTAACCCATAGCCTCACTGCTGATTGTTTGCTTTTGGGAAAAAGAAGTGTCAACCCTTTCTTTAATCTTTCTTTCTGTTGCTCCGGAGTAAGTCGATAAAAACTTGCAATAAGTTGATGTACTGCCTGCCCAAAAACAAGATAGACTGCTTGAGGTACCTCTATTTTCGCTTCATATCTTAAGAAATAAGAATAAGGACAACGGCCGTAATTCAAAAGCTTGGTCGCTGAAATCTTAACTGCCATCCTTTCACCTCCTTTTCGAAAATTCTGGAAATATTTTATTTAACAAAAAAATTGTTTTGATGTCAAGTTAGTTTTTCCTTGGGAGGATAAGAATTTTTATAGCCAAGATAAATAAGATAAGCAACAAGAAGATAAAAAATATGAAGGAGCTTTCCTCCGGGAATATAAAGAACCCCTATGAGACCTATTCCTAAATAAATCACAAAGGCATACAAAGAATAGAAATTGGCGAGATTTTTTGAAGTGAGCCCCTCTTTCTTAAAATTCCGAAAGATAAAGAAAATTAATCCCAAGAGAGAGATAAAAATTACCCCCCCCAAAAAATAACCATGAGGAGGTGCTTTTGAAATATTATAATAAACTTCTTTCCTGGTTGAGATCTCCTGAGCCCTCATTAAAAATCCAAAATAATACAAAAAGAAAAGTATTGTTCCTACCAAAGAAGAGATAAAAAGAGTTATTTTTTTAGGATATACTTTCTGGACAACATAAACCAAACCTAAGGTGCCATGGATTCCAAACCACACTCCCCCAAAGAAGATGATTGTTCGGGCAAAGAAAGGAAAAGCCTTCCAGCAGCCAAGAGCAACTCCGTTGAAAATCCACCAGAAAGCCCCACTGAACCAGAAACTTGCATAAAGAGAATCTGTTAAAGATGGTTTTTTACATCTTCCAATCCACCAACAACAGAAGAGGCAGACCAGGCCTATATAGAATGAAGTTAAACCATCTAAAATAGAAATTTCCATATTAATAAATTTTTTTAATTTGATTCATTTTTCTTCCATCACTCCAAAATCCAATTTCTAAAGCCTCTTTATTTTCGCCTTTTATAATATCGCAATTTTTATTAAAAAGAGCACAATCTATTGTAGCGTCAATAATCTTTCTGTATCCGTAATAACTCAAATTATTTGGGGGATAAAAAGCCGAAACGTGATTACTCCATAAAGGAGGAGTTCCATGAGTATCAGAAGGAATTAAAAACATATGTCTGTTTAGACCTTTTGTTTTTTGAAGAAGTTTTTTCTTTACATTTTCTCTTAAAATCAACCTGTCGCTTTGAGAAAAAAGAGCAACAAACCAAGTCTTGGGATTAAGATTACTTAAATCTCCAAAAGGGAGTCCATAAATGGTTGTTGGAAGATAAGGAAAGGTTTCTCCCGGAGTGATCAAAATTATTGCTTTTGGCAAAGGGACTCCTTCCGAGAAAATATTTGTTGCTACTGATCCACCCATTGATGTGCCAATTACAACAAATCGAGAGAGATCATTCTTTGGAGCAATTTTTTTAATTTCTAAAATTGCCTCTTTTAAAACTTGTCTAGCAGTATGAGGAAATACTCTTGGCCGGAATAAACTAAAAATACCATTCTGATAAGAAAGAAAAATAACAATATTTCCTCTCTTTGCCTCGTGGAAAATTAAAGGAGAATACATTTTGTAGTCTACAGGAGGAGAGGGCGCTAATCCGTGCAAAAGTAAAATTACCGGAGAAGAATTTAGGTCTACCCCTTTTGGAATAAAAAGATAAAAAATATTATTTTGGTGGGTGAATTTTTTAACTAAAACCTCCTTTGTTTTGTACTCATAAGGGTTGTTTAGAAGATTGGGCCAAACATTCTGATTCTCTCCTTTTGGATGATAAAATAAGGAGTACCAAACAAAATAAAAATAATAGAAGGCCCCCAAAAAGATAAGAAGAATGAGTATTAATTTTATTAGACTTTTCTTTCTCATTTTGAATTGACAGGAATTGGAACGAGAACTGTTCTCGTTACTTTTTAATGTGTAATTCTTCAAATTTTTTTAAAAGAAATGGTATCTTGTTTCTTTCTTTTGCTTGTCTGAGAGCCAAAGAAAAAGCCAAAATTGTTTCTTTTTTTGTTCCCACGCATTCAAAAGGTTTGCTTTCTTTTTTACCTACTAATTTTAACATAAGAGGCAAAAGAGATCTATCTTCAAAAATATTTTTTCCAAAAATCTTTATTAAATCTTTTTCTTCCAAAAATGGATATAAAACAGAAAATACAAAGAGACATTTTGGACATTTTAAACACCATTTTGGTTTTTTTGTGGAAATTTTATAAGCATTATTACAACTTAAAAATGCAGAATGATACTTTTTAAGCCTTGCAAAGATTTGGGCAATTTCTAACTCCGAAAATTTTCGCAAAGCGCTAAAAACATTTACATTTTTTAAAAGATATTTTTTAGTTAGGCTATTAAATTCCTTCTCGAATTTTGAGCTTTTTGACCATTGATGATTTATCCATCTACCTTTGTATTTTAAGTTAGGCTCGTTGGCGCTTTTTTCCCATGAAAAAGCAATTTTCCCATAATTGAATAACATTGCTGCAATTAATGAAAGATAAGCCAAAAATGCCGAAAAAGGTACATGTCCATTTAAAAACTTTCTTGATTTATTCAATTTTAAGAGCAAAGGATCGAGTTTTCTCTCCACCAAAATTACTTCTTCTAATTTAGCAATCTTTGCAATTTTTAATTGGGAAGATTTAGCGTTTAAAATAAACCCTCCCAAGATATTACCTTTCTTTTTCAAAAGTTCTATTGTTACTGGAGAATCTTTTCCTCCCCCAATTGGCACTAAAATTTTATTTTGGTTAAGCCTTTTCTTGCTTACTTTATATAAAGGTTTTTTTTGGGTAACTTTGATTTTTAAAAAACCTCTTTTTGTAAAATCAATTTGATTCTTATAAAAATATTCTCCCATGCCATTTAAAATGATTTTCCTCAAGAAGATTTTTTCTTCTTTATATAAATTCCCCGTATCAATCAATATTTTTGGCGAGCAGGTTAATTTCCAATAATTGAGCATTTCAATAAGCCCTAAATGAAGAACAAGATTGTCTAAATCTTTTTTATTTATGTTATCTAGGTGTTTATTGGACACTTTTTTAATTGTGATTTGGGTTTTAAATTTTAAATCTCTATCCGAGCCATGGATGGATCTAATTAAAAAATTAAACCAGATTTTCAAATTAGGTTTTAGGTATTTCCATTCAAATTCTTGATAAACAAATTCAGGATATTTTTTTCTTAAAGCATCTATTTTTTTCATATTTTTCCAACACGGGGAGATACCCAATCCCCCGAGTCCCTCTGGTTTTTGGGTGATTGGAATTTTTAACAAGCAATTTTAATTTCTACGGTATCTCTTATCCTAATAATGCAATTGCCACTCCTACAATAGCCGCTACTATACCAATCACCCAAAATCTCATTGTTACTTTATAATGGGGCCAGCCTTTTGCCTCAAAATGATGGTGAATCGGAGCTGCTAAAAATATTTTCTTTTTAAAAAATTTTTTTGCCAAAAGTTGCAAAATTACCGAAGCAGACTCAATAACTAACAGAATTCCTATAATTGGTAAAACCAGAACCGAGTCTGTTAAAAATGCAACAACAGTTAATGCCGGACAAAGTCCCATTATTCCTGTTTCCCCCATATAAAATCTAGCAGGAGGAATATTAAACCACAAAAATGCTAAAATTGCTCCTGCAACTGTTGCACAAAAAGCAGCAAGGTCAATCTGTCCCCTAAAAAAAGCAATTGTACCATAGGCACCAAAAATAGTAGCAAAGGTGCCGCCTGCTAGTCCATCTAACCCATCAATAACTCCTCCCGAATATGTTGCCATTGTAACTAAGATAAAGAAGGGGATGTACAGAGGACCCAAATAAATATCACCTACTCTTGGAATATGTAAAGTTTTCCACCCTAATTTGTAGTAAAACCAAAGTCCCCCAATTAATCCAATCAAGAACATCAAAAACAGCCTTTTTTTCAAACTTAATCCTCCCCCAATATATTTCCCTCTTCCCTTAACTTGAAAAATATCATCTACTAATCCCACCAGCGCTCCTGCAACCAGAGCAAAAAAAGGAAGCCAGGTTTGAGAGCGGCTTAAAAAGTTTAATTTTTGAAAAATCCAAAAATCAATTTTTGATAAAAGAAAAAAAATAATACTCACAAGTAATGGAACCACCCACACAAGGAGTCCTCCAAACCGAGGGATCTTTGTTTCTTTTTCTGGATGAAACTTTGGAAGTATCTCTAATTTTTTCCCATCAATTGATTTTTCTCGAGGATTTTTTTTCCAGAGTTTGTGTTTGTATAAAAAATTCGTTAAAAAAGGAGTTAGTAAAAAAGCCAGACAAAAAGAGAAAAAGCCCAAGAAAAAAATTTTTAGGACGTTAATTATTAAAAAAGGATCATGTAGATATTGAGGAAGAGTTTGCTCTACCATATATATCCTTGTTTAACCCAAGTTATAAGTTTTTCCATGTCTTTAAAGCGGTTTTTGGAACCTAGGATTACATTTATGATAAAGCCGTCTTTAAGGCTCGGATGCTTTATTACCAACAAAAAACATTCTTGTGCAAGAGGAGTATAGCCGGTTTTGCCAAAAATAATCTCATTTGAATATTTTGCAAGAAGTTCGTTTGTATTTTTTACTTTATGATGAAAAGAATTGTCGGTTCTATATAAATAAAATTCTTTTTTTTGAGTAATTTTGACTAGAAAATCAGCCCGTGGATCTGTTTTACTCTTTTGAATAATAAACTTTACTAATTTTACCAGGTCCTTAGCTGTTGAATAGTTATATGCTTGGCCTGGAAAATCTGGATCAAGCCCTATAGGGTCAACAAATCTTGAATTCTCAAGCCCTATTTTTTTTGCTTCATTTTGCATTAGTTCAACAAACTTTTTTACTCCTATTTTTTCTGCTAAAGCAAAAGTAGCATCATTGCTTGATTCAAGCAGCATAGAATGTAAAAGATCTTTTACAAAAAACCTTTCTCCTTCTTTAAAAAGCCCTGTTTCTTCTTCTGTTTCAATGGCTTCTTTTGAAAATTTTACAACTTTGTTTAAATCGTAATTTTCTACGATTATAAAACCAGATAAAATCTTGCTTAAACTGGCAATAGGTACTCTTTTTTGGGAATTTTTGGAAAATAAGACATATTCATTACCAAGGCCGTCTACCGCAACAGAAAGAGCTGCTTTAGCATCAATTTCCGGAGGGTTTACATTCCATTTTCGAAAAGGTTTTAGGAATGAATAATCTGCAGGAATTTGGGCAAGCATTTGATTGTAAATACTGGAGGTATATTTCCAATTGAGATATCCTTCAAATATCTGCTTAAATTCAAACAAAGCAACACCGGTGCCAAAAAGTAGTAAAAGTATTAGAAAGAATTTAAAAAAGCGTCTAAATTTTGGCTTATTCTGACAACAAAAAGAATTCCTTAGATTTATTGAAAGATTAAACAACTTATTTATTCTCATTTTCTTGTTTTTCAATTTTTATATGGAGTTCTTTTAATTGTTTTTCTTCTACTTCAGAGGGGGCATCCATCATTAAATCTCGCGAATCTCCTGTTTTTGGGAAAGGAATAACCTCTCTAATGTTTGGTTCTTTAAGCAATATAGCAAGAAGCCTATCAAGACCGATGGCAATTCCACCATGGGGAGGGACCCCGTATTCAAAAGCCTCAAGTAGATGACCAAATTTTTCTTTGACCTCTTCTTTTTTGTGACCTAGCACCTCAAAAACCGTTTCTAAAATTTCTTTTTTATAACTTCTTAAACTTCCTCCCCCAATTTCATATCCATTTAATACTAAGTCATATTGATATGCCAGAATTTCTTGAGGTTTTTCTTTGATCAGTGAAATATTGTCTGTTTGGGGGCGGGTGAAAGGGTGGTGCATTGTTTTCCATCTTTTTTCCTCTTTTGACCATTCAAACATAGGAAAATTTACAATAAATGCGAAGGCTAATTCGTCATCATCCTGTTTGTTTTCTCGCAAATCCGGCTTATCAGTACCATATTCTTTAATGACATCTTGATAGTTTAGGCGCAAAAAAGGAAATTCTTTTATTCTTTTTTCGGGAAATATTTTCTTAACGATTTCTTGTATCATTTTTTCAACTACTTGAAGAATATCTTCTTGCTCAACAAAAGACATTTCTAAATCAATTTGGGTAAACTCTGCCTGTCTGTCGGCTCTCGGATCTTCATCTCTAAAACATCTTGCAATTTGGAAATATTTTTCTATTCCTGCAACCATTAAAAGTTGCTTGTATTGTTGAGGACTTTGAGGTAAGGCATAAAATTTACCCGGCTGGAGACGAGAAGGTACTAAAAAATCCCTTGCTCCTTCAGGGGTAGACTTTGTTAAAATAGGCGTTTCAACCTCAATAAAGCCATTGTCTTTTAGAAAATTTCTTGCCTCGTGAATCACTTCTTGGCGAAGAATCAAATTTCTCTTTAATCTTTCCCTCCTTAAATCTAAATATCGATATTTTAATCTTTTCTCTTCACTTATTTCATATCCACTACTCTGAATTGAAAAAGGCAAACTTTTTGCTTCAGATAATATTTTAAGATCGCAAGCCACAAGTTCTATCTTCCCTGTAATTAAATCAGGATTTTCTGTGCCTTTTGGTCTTTTTTGGACCACTCCAGTTATTTCTACTACCCACTCTGGTTTTAGTCGTTTTGCTAAATCAAAAATCTGAGAAAATGTATCTTTTGCAAATATTACCTGCAGAAGACCAGATCTATCTCTTAGGTCTATAAAAATAATTTTTCCATGAGTGCGAAAGGAATTTACCCAGCCACAAACCTTTACTTTTTGTTCAATAAAATTTGGAGTTTGAGAAATAAGTACCCTTTTCATATTTTTTATTATAGCAAAAATTTATTATATTTCCAGCAAAAAACACCCTTTGTACAATAAAAGGGTTGACTTTTAGTGAGAAAAAATAAAGGGGCAGACCATATGGAGGTAGCCGCAGTGGAAGGAAAAAAATGGTCTGCCCCAGGCTAGTGGCACCCGAGTTTACAAGGGGCGGAAAACGCAGGATGAAGAGATCGGGGGTTGTTTTGAGGATGAGGGGGAACAAACGTCTTTTGGGTATAGGATGCGTTTTCCGCCCCATCTTAGGCTTGTAAAAGATCCATAAGGAGGGCCCCTTACCTCCTTGAGCCAAGGAGCCCTCCTCCAGGGTAAGCTGGCACTTTCATTATAGATTTAATTGCCAAATTCTGTCAAGTTCGGTAAAATAAAAAAGATGCTTTTGGCAAAAATAAGTTTAATGCCCAAAAATGGAAAAACAGTACAATTTTAAAAAATCTGAAGATAAGTGGCAGAAGTTTTGGGAGAAAGAAAAGGTTTATAAATTTGATGAAAAAAGAAAAGGCAAAATTTTTTCTATTGACACTCCCCCACCAACTCTGAGCGGGAAAATGCATCTCGGTCATTTTTTTTCGTATACACATCAAGACATTATTGCAAGGTATCACAGAATGCTTGGAGAAAATGTTTTTTACCCTTTTGGAGTTGATAACAATGGCCTCCCAACAGAAAGATTGGTTGAAAAGATAAATAAAGTTCGACTTTTTGATTTAGGAAGACAGAAATTTGTAAAGTTGTGTGAAAAAACAATAAGAAGAATCCTACCAGAATTTGTTTCTGGATGGAAGAAAATAGGTTTATCCTGTGATTTTTCAACTATTTACTCAACAATTTCGCCAGAAGTTCAAAAATTAAGCCAATATTATTTTCTTGAGCTTTTCAAATCAGGACGAATTTATCAAAAAGATGCCCCGGTTTTGTTTTGCCCTGAATGTCAAACAGCAATTGCTCAGGCAGAAGTTGAGGAGATAGAGAAAAAAACGTATTTTGTAGATGTTGTTTTCAAATTGAAAAATGGAGGACAAATTGTAATTTCTACTACAAGACCAGAACTTCTTCCAAGCTGTGTAGCAATTTTTGTTCATCCAAAAGATAGAAGACACAAAAAACTTGTTGGTAAAAGAGCAATTGTACCTATTTTTGGACAGGAGGTGCCTATCTTAACAGATAGTTTAGTGGACCCCAAAAAAGGAACAGGAGTTGTAATGTGTTGTACTTTTGGAGATACTACAGATTTAAAATGGTATTTTAAGCATAAACTTCCTTTGCGAATCTCCATTACAAAAGATGGAAGAATGAATGAACTTGCAGGGCCTTTTGAAGGGTTGTCTATCAAAAAAGCCCGCAAGGCAATTATTGATGAATTAGAGAAAAAAAGTCTTCTTCTTTCAAAAAAAGAAATAACCCATATCGTAAAAGTTCATGAAAGATGTCAAAAAGAGATTGAAATTTTACCAACTTCCCAGTGGTTTATTAAGTATCTCGATCTTAAAGATAAGTTTTTGGCTCAATCAAAAAAACTTAATTGGTATCCAAAGTTTATGAGAGCGAGGCTAGATAATTGGATCAAAGGATTAAAATGGGATTGGTGTATCTCGCGCCAGCGATATTTCGGAGTCCCCATTCCTCTCTGGTATTGCAAAAAGTGTAAAGAAGTAATCTTGCCTGAAATTAGTGATTTGCCTGTCGATCCTCTTTACCAAAAACCGAAGAAAAAATGTAAATGCGGCTCTAGAGAATTTATTCCTGTGAAAGATGTTTTAGATACCTGGGTCACCAGCTCCTTAAGCCCTCAAATTGCTTTGTCTTTAATAAGAGAGAAAAAAATCCGCGAAAGGATGTTTCCAATGTCCTTAAGGCCTCAAGCCCATGATATTATCAATTTCTGGCTATTTTATACACTTGTTCGTTCTTATTTACATTTTAAGAAAATCC
>CAZHBV010000005.1:0-12705 GCA_964530855.1 uncultured Candidatus Saccharibacteria bacterium
AACAAGCGGCATTTCCAAAAAAACACAATACCTTTTGACTCTTACTCAATCAAAAAACGATTACATCCAGAAGATAGAGGAAGTAGATTATCAAGGAATAATCTGGTCAGTGAATACTGATAATGAGACAGTGATTGCTCAAAGAAAGGGGCAGGTTTTTATCACTGGTAATTCTCCCTTTACCAACATTACTTTAGATTTAAGACCCTCTTCTGTATTTGCAAAACAGCCGGTAATTATTGGGGGGAAACCACAAAAAGAAACTTATCAGGAGTTTGAAGAGGAGATGAAAATTTTCAATAAAGCTCTGTATGAAGTGTATCTGGAGGGAGATAAAAATGGAAGACCATTCCATTTCCCAATTCCAACCATTAATATTACAAAAGATTTTCCATGGGAAGAGCCTGCTTTCGATGGCATATTTGAGGCATCAGCAAAATATGGAATCAATTATTTTGCAAACTATATAAATTCTGAGATGAAACCCGAAGATGTAAGATCGATGTGTTGTCGACTTCGTTTAAACTTAACTCAACTTTACAACCGTGGAGGGGGAGGACTATTTGGTTCAGGGGCTAAAACTGGTTCCACGGGAGTGGTAACAATTAATTTGCCCCGAATTGGATATCTTTCAAAGACAAAGAAAGATTTTTTCCAAAGACTTGGAGAGATGATGGATCTTGCACGGGAGGCGTTAGAAATTAAACGCAAAGCAGTAGAAAATCTCACAGAGAAAGGATTATATCCTTATTCAAAATATTGGCTTGCAGATATCAAAAAAACAAGAGGTAGTTATTGGGCTAATCATTTCTCCACAATTGGGCTTATTGGAATGAACGAGGCTCTTTTGAACTTTTTAGGAGAGGATATTGCTTCAAAGAGAGGAAGAAAATTCGCCTTAGAAGTCATGGATTTTATGAGAGAAAGGTTGGTAAAGTATCAAAAAGAGACAGGACATATTTATAATCTTGAGGCTACACCGGCTGAATCTACTGCCTACCGTCTGGCTCAAAAGGATAAAGAAAGATACCCTGACATTATTACCGCTGGCACTAAAAAAGTTCCCTATTATACCAATTCGTCCCAATTACCTGTTAATTTCACCGATGATGTTTTTGAAGCTCTAAAACTTCAAGACGAACTTCAGTGCAAATATACAGGAGGCACCGTTTTCCATATTTTTCTTGGAGAAAAAATGCCATCTGCAGAATCAGTAAAGATATTAATAAAAAAAGTTTTTGAAAACTTCCGTCTTCCTTACATAACTATCACTCCCACATTTTCAATTTGCCCTGTTCATGGATATTTGGCAGGGGAACATTTTACCTGCCCAAAATGTACCATAAAACAGCCCTGCGAGGTGTATTCTAGAATAGTGGGCTATCTTAGACCTGTCTCTCAATGGAATGAAGGAAAGAGACAGGAATTTAAAGAGAGAAAAGAATTTAAAGTGAAATTTTAAAAGAAGATAGAAAATGAGCGTTTCTTCTTTTTTCTTCTTGTCCCTCCTTTCTTTATCAGGAGGGATTATTTTTTCGTTGATTTCCCCCTTTCTTTGGGCTGCAGGTCTTATTTTATATTTGTTTCTTTTTATTTACAAAAAAGACATAGGATGGATTTTTCTAATTATCTTTTTTGCCCTTGGATTTTTAAGAGGTTATTTTGAAACCTCGGCCATAAAAGAGAGCCCACTTTTGAAACTGAACGATACTCAAAAGAATTTGATATTTATTGGGAAAATCCAAAACGAACCGGAGGTTAAAGAAAGATATCAAAGATTTATTTTTCAGCCGGAGAAAATTAAGGGAAAAATTTTAGTTTATACAGATAAGAAAAAGAGATACAAAAAAGGAGAGGTTGTAGAAATAGAGGGGAAAATTGAAACGCCCCCTGTTTTTAAAGATTTTGACTATCGAAAGTATTTAGAAAGAAAAAGCATCTTAAGTATTTGTCCGTGGCCAAAAATTTCTCTAAAAAAAGAAGCAGATATATTTCAAAGAAGCATTTTTGCTCTTAAAAATAAGGCAAGAAAAATTACCGAGACCTACCTTCCAGAACCCGAAAGTTATCTTTTAGAAGCAATGATTTTAGGAGACAAATATAAATTGCCCAACGATCTAAAAGAAGACTTAAATAGAGCCGGCATAAGACACATCACCGCAATCTCTGGCATGCACATAATGATTTTGATAAAAATTCTTTTAACTATTTTATTAGCCTTGGGGCTTAAAAGAAAACAGGCAGGAATTTTTGTGATTTTTTTCATCTTTTTTTATTTATTTTTTGTTGGGTTTCAGCCATCCATCGTTAGAGCCTCAATTATGGGATTTGGATTGATTCTCTCACAAATTTTAGGAAGAATGCCCGATAGCACAAGATTTTTATCATTAGCAGCAGCAATAATGCTTTTTATCAACCCATTTGTTTTCTTTAATATAGGATTTCAACTTTCTTTTCTTGCCGCTTTGGGAATTAATTATCTAACCCCGTTTTTTTCGCATAAACTAAGGTTTGTGACAAACAAATTTGGAATGAGGTCAATTTTAGCAACGAGTTTATCTGCCCAAATATTCACCCTCCCTATCATTTTATATTATTTTGCTTATTTTTCTTTTTTGTCTTTTGTGGCAAACTCTTTAATTCTTCCTATCCTTCCCTTTGTATTAGGGCTGGGGTTTTTGGCAGTCTTTTTGGGATTTATCTTTTCGCCTTTATCTCTTTTCGCTTTCTTTCCTCTTTCTTTACTTCTGGCTTATATCATTTTCGTGGCTCATAATTTGGCACAGATTTCGTTCCTTTCGCTTAATTTCAAACTGCCTCTTTTTTTGCTTTTAATTTATTACGGAATTTTGTTTTTTGTTGTGAGAAGAATTATTAAAAAAGAAAGGTATTGGTTTTTGGAATATTAAACCATTGTAATAACATTGCCATGGCAATCTTATTACAATGCCAGTTGAGATGACAACCTTTCAAAAAGGTGAAATAATTAAAAAATGGAGAAAATTTTAGGATTCCCCAAAAACTTTCTCTTTGGATCTGCAACATCTGCCTATCAGACAGAGGGAGGAAATATATATAGTGATTGGGATGATTTTTATCCGGCAGGGATTGCCTGTGATCATTATCATAGATTTAAAGAAGACTTTAACTGGCTCTTAAAACTCAACCAAAATGCTCATCGTTTTTCAATTGAATGGGCAAGAGTGGAGAAAAAAGAAGGGGAGTTTGATAAGAGAGAAATAGACAATTACAGGGAAGTCCTCCTTTATCTAAAAAAAAGAAACATTAAAACAATGGTCACCCTCTTTCACTTTACCCTCCCCAAATGGTTTGCAAAAAAAGGAGCCTTCACAAAAAAGAAAAACATCTTCTACTTTCAAAGATTTGCAAACAAAGTTTTTGATGAATACAAAGATCTTGTTGATTTCTGGATCCCTATAAATGAGCCACAAGTATACGCAGCACAAAGTTTTTTGCTTAGATTATGGCCACCAAAAAGAGGCAATCCTATTTTATACTTCAAGGTGCTAAAAAACCTGATTCTATCTCACAAACTTATTTATAAAAACTTTCATCAAAAAAGTGATTCGGTATTCGTTGGGATTGCAAAGAATAATCAATATTTTGAACCCTTTTCCAAAAGATCTATTTTAGATAAATTGGTCACAAAAATTGCTAGGTGGTGGCAAAATGATTGGTTTTTAAAACATATCAAAAACCATCTTGATTTTATAGGATTGAACTATTATTTTCACAACAGAATTCGATTCCCATTTTTTATAAAAAATGAAAATAAGGTTGTCTCAGATATAGGCTGGGAAGTTTACCCAAAAGGAATTTATTATGTTTTATTGGAATTGAAAAAATATAACCTTCCAATTTATGTAACAGAGAATGGAGTAGCAGACAAAGAAGATGTTTTAAGGGAGAATTTCATCAGAGATCATCTTTATTGGATCAATAAGGCAATTTATCAAAAGGTAGATGTAAGGGGTTATTTTTACTGGTCTTTAATAGATAATTTTGAATGGGAAAAAGGTTTTGAACCAAGGTTTGGTTTAATAGAAATTGATTACAAAAGTTTAGAAAGAAAACCCAGAAAGAGCGCTTTTTATTATGCTCAAATCTGCAAAAACAATTAATTAAAACTCGACACTCAACCACTTAACTAACTTTTATTATGCTTTGGATAATATTCTCCATTTCTGGTTATTTTCTGGCTGCTATCTCAGGAGTAATTGATAAGATTTTGCTTTCAGGACCAATTCCTAAACCAAAAGTTTATGCTTTTTATATTGGGGTTTTGGGGACAATTGTAGGTTTAATTCTCATTCCCTTTGGATTCCAAATACCAGAGATACCAATCATTCTTCTGGCGGCTCTTTCTGGTATGCTTTGGTTTCCTGCGGTCATAGGTTTGTTTGAAGGATTGAAGAAATATGAAGCCTCCCGAATTATCCCAGCCACTGGTGCCTTAGTTCCCTGCTTTGTTCTTGCTTTTAATTATATTTTTTCTAAGTTTGCTAATGAGCCTATTTCGAGTTTATCAAAAACAAAACTTCTTGCCTTTTTTCTGTTAATTCTCGGAAGTTTCTTAATAGGTTATGAGAGAAAGAAGAAAATTACCAAAGAAAGCCTTAAAATTGCAATAGTTTCTGCTATTCTTTTTGCCCTCTCTTTTGTTTGTGTAAAATATGTGTTTTTATCCCAACCTTTTATTTCTGGATTTATTTGGACAAGGCTTGGAACTTTCTTGGGAACAGTTGTCTTGTTTTTTACAAAGGATGTTAAAGAAGAATTATTTTCAAAATTAAGAAAAAAAGCCGCCCAAAGACCTTTATTTCGAAGAAAAAAAGTAGCCATTTTGTTTCTTTTAAATCAAGCAATTGGAGGCCTCTCAGGTCTTTTTCAAATCTTGGCTATATATTTCTCACCAAAAGCATATCTTCCTTTTGTGAATGCTCTGGAGGGTACAAAATATGTCTTTTTGTTTTTGTTTACTTTAATTCTTTCTTTTAAGTTTCCAAAAATACTTTTTGAGGAAACCAAAAAGGAGGTTATTCTTCAAAAAGCATTTGCTATTCTCTTAATTGTTGCGGGATTATTTTTATTACTAAAATAGATTTAATGAGGAAGTTTTGGAAAATAATTTTAATCACCCTCTTTTTTATACTCCTTTTAATTTTTTGTTTTTTCTTTGTCAAAAAAGCACAGCCAAAAAAAGAGATCAGTTGGGGAGTTGTTTTCTCCCAACGACATGCAAAATATTTGGGCTTAAATTGGAAAAAGTCTTATCTTGCTATTTTAGACGAACTGGGGGTAAGAAATCTAAAACTTGTTGCTTATTGGGACCTTATTGAAAAAGAACCCGGAATCTATGATTTTTCAGATTTAGATTGGCAGATAAAAGAGGCAAAAAAAAGAGGGGCTAAAATACTTTTGGTTTTTGGAAGAAGAGTTCCAAGGTGGCCAGAATGTTTTATCCCTAAATGGGCTCTCTTTCCAAACGACATCCACAAGGAAAGATTATTAAAATTTATAGAGGCGCTTGTGAATCATTATAAAAATGAAGATGCAATCTGGGCATGGCAGGTTGAAAATGAACCATTTTTTCCTTTTGGTAAATGCCCTCCGCCAGATGAGAACTTATTGAAAAAAGAAATAAAACTTGTTAAATCTTTAGACAAGAAACATCGACCGATTGTTATTACAGAAAGTGGAGAAATACCTTTATGGTTTAAAGCAGCAAGGTTAGGTGATATTGTAGGGCATACTCTTTATAGAAAAGTTTGGGTTTCTCAACTTAAAATGTATTTTTCCTATCCTTTTCCTCCGGTATATTACGGACGCAAAGCATGGTTAATTAAAAAACTTTTTAAAAAACCAGTCATTTGCGTGGAACTTCAGGCAGAGCCTTGGGGACCCGTTCTTTTATATGATTTACCATTAGAAGAACAAAAAAAGACAATGAATTTAGAAAGATTCAAAAAGACAATTGAGTATGCTAAAAATACGGGAGAGGACACTTTTTATCTTTGGGGAGCAGAATGGTGGTATTGGCTGAAGGAAAAACATAAAGATTCCGCAATATGGCAGGAGGCACAGAAATTATTCAGAAACCAGATTAAATAGAAACAATACCACCATTCTCACAGAGAGAATTGGGGAAAATTTATTAAAATAAAAAGATGATTTCTATTATCATTCCAACTTTAAACGAAGAAAAACGCCTTCCAAAACTTTTAAGAAGTCTTCAAGATCAAGATTTTCAAGGCGAATATGAAATTATTGTTGCTGATGCGGGTTCATCTGACAAAACAATAGAAATTGCTAAAAGTTTTGGGTGCAAGATCACAAAAGGAGGTTTGCCAGCAAAAGGAAGAAACCAAGGTGCAAAAATTGCAAAAGGTGATCTTTTTCTATTTGTAGATGCCGATGTAATTTTGCCTAAAAACTTTTTAAAGAAAGCAGTTGAAGATTTTTCCTCCAAAAAATTAGATTGCGCAAGTTTTTTCGTTTTACCCCAAAACAAAAAATTTATTTACAAAGTTATCTTTGGAGTTTACAATCTTTTTGCAATGTTGTCCCAAAGATTTTTTCCTTTGGCATGGATGGCAATTTTAGCAAAAAGAGAAATTCATTTTAAAATAAAAGGGTTTGATGAAGAAATAAAAATAGGGGAGGATCATTGGTATGTAAAAAATGCCCAAAAAATTGGTAAATTTGGGATTATAAAATCAGCAAAAATTGTTGGCAGCACAAGAAGGTTTGAGAATGACGGGGTGATTTTAAGTTGTTTGAGATATATTTTTGTTGGTATTTATATTCTTTTTTTTGGTCCTCCAAGAAAAAATATTATAAAATATGAATTTGATCATTACAAAGATAACTTGTAGAGTTTAAAATTTTTTAAATCAGTGATATAATAAGAGTATATGGAAGAAGATATCTTTAATGACAAATTGATTGAGAGACGAACCCAAGAACAAAAAGAAAGGCTATTGAAATGGATGCCTAAAATTTGTTTTATAACTGTAATTTTAAGTTTTCTCTTCGGAGTTGGGGGAGGTTTTTTAGTTCTTTACTTACAAAAAGAAGGCTTTCTACCAAAAACTTCTGAAACAAAAGAGATTCATCCAATTATCAAGAAAGAAACGATAGTTGAAAACAAATACATTCCCCAGACCACAGAAGAAGAGAGAATTATTAATGTTGTAAAAAAAGTATCTCCTGCTGTGGTGAGCATTGTAATTACAAAGGATGTGCCTGTATTTGAGAAGTATTACATTAATCCCTTTGGGGAGGGCTGGCCGTTTGAGATTGAAATTCCTCAATATCGCCAAAAAGGAAGCAAGAAGCAAAAAATCGGAGGAGGAACGGGGTTTATTATTTCCAAAGATGGGATGGTTTTGACCAACAAACATGTTGTCTCAGAAAAGGATGCAGATTATACCGTTTTTACAAGCGATGGAAAAAAATATCCCGCTAAAATACTTGCAAAAGACCCGATTTTAGATCTTGCCGTTTTAAAAATTGACCAATCTAAAATCTCGCAGAGCCAAAGAGAGATTTTTCCTACAGTTAAACTAGGAGATTCTTCTAAATTACAAATCGGGCAGACAGTGATCGCAATCGGTTATGCCTTGGGCGAATTTCAAAATACTGTTTCTGTTGGAGTAGTCTCTGGCCTTGGCAGAACAATTACTGCCTCCGGCGGTGGTATGATTGAAACTTTGGAGGACGTTATCCAGACAGATGCGGCAATTAACCCCGGCAATTCCGGAGGACCTTTGCTGAATCTTAAAGGAGAAGTGATTGGAATTAACGTTGCTAGAGCCTTCTCTGGAGAGAATATAGGTTTTGCAATTCCAATCAACAGAGCAAAAAAGGCAATAGAACAGGTCAAAAAAACAGGCAAAATTGTCTATCCTTTTTTGGGAGTTTATTATACTTTGGTGACAGATGAACTAAAAGAGAGATTTAACCTTCCGGTTAATTACGGAGCCTGGGTTGGGAGAGATTCTCAGGGGAATAAAACAGAACAGGCGGTTTTGCCGGGTACCCCAGCAGATAAAGCGGGTTTAAAAAGAGACGATATCATTCTTGAATTTGGGGGAGAAAAAATTACTCTTCATAATTCTCTTTCTAAGATTATACTCAAATATAATCCAGGGGATAAGGTAACCTTAAAAGTTTTGAGGAAAAAAGAAATAAAAACGATTGAAGTAGTTTTAGGAGAGAGATCAGGTTAAATTGACAGAAGAGCAAGTATATTGTATTCTATATTTAGTCACCAAGTCACCAAGTTATCAAGTTATTAAGTTATTGAGTTGTTCAACTACTCAACCACTTAATAACTCAACCACTCAATCACTTAACTACTTACCATGTTTGCACCACCTGGAGGAGAATTTACTCAAAAAGCACAAGAGGCGATAATGAAGGCTCAAGATATGGCAAGAAGAATGGGGCAACAACAAGTAGATGCCTTGCATCTTTTTTATGTGTTACTTGAACAAGAAGGGACCGTTGTCTCAACCCTTTTAAGAAAATTGCAAATTGACCCTTCTCAAATAAAACAAAAAATTTCAAACACGCTCAGACGATTTCCTCCAAGAGAAAATGTTTTGTCTTCTACGCAATTTTATATCACCCAAGATTTAGCAAGAATTTTAGAAAAAGCAAAAGAAGAAGCGCTCAAAATGCAAGATGAGTATATCTCTTGTGAACACTTGTTTTCAGCCTTCTTCAACGTTCCAACAGAGGTAACGCCTATTTTAGAGAAATATCAAGCACAAGGTTTAACTTACGATAATGTTTTGAGGGTCTTAAAAGAAATCAGGGGAGACGAAAAAATTACAGATCCAAACCCAGAGGCAAAATATCAGGTAATTGAAAGATATTGCAAAAACCTAACTAAACTTGCAAGAGAGGGCAAACTCGATCCAATCATTGGAAGAGAAAATGAAATAAGAAGGGTAATTCAGGTTTTATCAAGAAGAACAAAAAACAACCCTGTTTTAATTGGAGAGGCAGGAGTAGGTAAAACAGCAATTGTTGAGGGTTTGGCTCAAAGGATTGTTAAACAAGATGTGCCAGAAAGTTTGAAATACAAAGAAATTTTAGCCTTAGATTTAGGGCTTCTAATTGCTGGTACAAAATATAGAGGAGAGTTTGAGCAAAGATTGAAGGCGCTTTTGAAAGAATTGGAAAAATCAAAAGGGCAATATATTCTTTTTATTGACGAACTTCATACAGTTGTTGGAGCAGGAGCAGCAGAAGGAGCAATGGATGCTTCTAATCTTTTGAAACCTGCTTTAGCAAGAGGAGAGATAAGAATTATCGGGGCAACCACGTTAAAAGAATATCAAAAATACATTGAAAAGGATCCAGCGCTTGAGAGAAGGTTTATGCCGATTTACGTGCAGGAACCTTCTATTGAAGATACAATTGCAATTTTGCGAGGAATCAAAGAAAAATATGAACTTCATCATGGGGTTAAAATTTCAGATTCAGCCTTGGTTGCTGCTGCTGAACTTTCTGCCCGTTATATTACCGACCGATTCCTACCAGATAAAGCAATTGACTTAATTGATGAGGCTGCGTCTTCATTAAGGCTTGAGATAGAATCAGAGCCAATTGAAATTGAAGAGTTAAAAGAAGAAATTCAGAAGTTGGAGATAGAAAAAGAGGCTTTGAAAAAAGAAAAAGGACAGGCAAATAAACGAAGAATTAATGCTATAGAAAGATCACTTGCTGATTTAAACGAAAAGTTAAAAGATTTAGAACTTAAATGGCAAACAGAGAAAAAATTAGTTGAAGAGATTAGTAATTTAGAGAAGGAGGCTGATAGGTTGAATTTTGAGGCCGAAGTTGCTCAAAGAGAAGGTAATTTAGAAAAAGTAGCCGAGATTAAATATGGAAAAATTCCCGAAACTTTAAAAGAAATTAAGAAAAAAGAAAAAGAATTGGCAAGATTTAGAAAGAAACACAAACTTTTAAAAGAGGAAGTTACAGATGAAGATATTGCCCGCATAGTTTCTAAATGGACAGGCATTCCAGTAACAAAACTTTTGGAAAGTGAAGCTCAAAAATTAGCAAGAATAGAAGAATATCTCCAAAAAAGAATTGTAGATCAAAGAGAGGCAATAAAAGCAATCGCCAATGCAATAAGGCGCTCCAGGGCAGGAATTGCCGAAGAAAACAGACCTTTTGGTTCGTTCTTATTTTTAGGGCCAACAGGAGTTGGTAAAACCGAGACTGCAAAAGCGCTGGCAGAGTTTCTTTTCAATGATGAAAAAGCTTTAATCAGGCTTGATATGTCAGAATATATGGAAAGACATACTGTATCTAAAATGATTGGTTCTCCCCCTGGTTATGTAGGATATGAAGAGGGAGGCCAACTTACAGAAAAAGTAAGAAGAAGACCATATTCTGTTATTCTTTTGGATGAGATAGAAAAGGCTCACCCAGATGTTTTTAATATCCTCCTTCAAATTTTAGATGACGGAAGATTGACAGATGCAAAAGGGAGGGTAGTTTCTTTTAAGAACACAATTATCATTATGACCTCTAACGTTGGTTCTGAGTATGTTTCTAAAATGGCGCCCTTGGGTTTTGTTTCCGAGACAAAAGAAAAAGAAGAATCGTTAAAAGATAAAGTATTGGAGGCTTTAAAAGAGAGATTTAGGCCAGAGTTTTTAAATAGAATAGACGAGATTATCATCTTCCACTATTTAGGGCCAAAAGAGATTAGGGAGATTGTAGATCTAGAACTTAAAAAGGTAGAAGAAAGGCTTTTGAGAAAGGGCATAATTCTTAAAACCACCAAAAAAGCAAGAGAACTTTTAGCAAAAAAAGGGTTTGACCCTAACTTAGGAGCAAGACCTTTGAAAAGAGTAATCCAAAAACTTATCTTAGACCCTTTGGCACTTAAAATGGTAACTCAGGAAGTAAAAGAAGGAGAGAGGGTAGTAGCAGATGTTGAAAACGGAGAGATTGTCTTTAGAACAGCAAAAGATCTCATTAAAACAAAAGCGTAATCTCTATGCCAAAAGGATTTTGGTTTCTTTTTGGGGTCACATTTTTTGTCTTTGTGGCTCTTTTGGTATTTACTTATAACTTTGTTTCAGAAAAGATTCCAAATTTTGAAACAATGATGTTTGAGCCGGCAGAAAACTTTGTTGTTAAAGAAGACAAAGAAGGAAAAACTATTTTCAATACTAATTTAGGATTAAAATGTCAAATCCCAAGTGATTGGCAGATAGAAAAAAATCAAAGCACAGGAAATTTATTTTTACTACCCCCAGGCACAACTATAGAAAAAGAAGGTCAAATTTTAAAAAAAGGATGTTTAATCGGGATAAACGCTCAGAAAGGAATAAAGGAGCAATTAAGTGTTTTACAAAACACAATCAATTCTTTAAAAACTGCTTCCAAAAAGTCTAATTTTTCTATTGTTTTGGTGGGAGAAATTGAGGCTCTAAAAGAAGAGAATATCTCCTTTGGTCTCTGGGAGGCTCAAATTTCAATTCCTTATAAAGAAAATATAATTTATTTTAGAGCCATCTCCTCTCAAGCAGAAAAAAATGAATGTTCTCAAATTTTTGAAAGATTTTTAGATACAGTCACACTAAACTAACAACTTCTTACCCTTTTTGTGTAAAGTGTCACTTTACACAAGAGGATGACGGGAGGCATTGATATTACTTGCTTAAGAGGAAAAATTTTAAAAAATTTAAAAATTTTTTAAATTTTGTGTAAAGTGACACTTTACACAGATTAGAGTTTTGTTTGACTTAATTATTAATTGGAGACTATAATAAAAATGATGGAAAAGGAGGATATTACAATTGAAGATCTAGCCAGAATGATTCAGGAAGGCTTTATGGAGACTGCAAAAAAGGAGGAGGTTAATAAACGTTTCGATAAGATTGAAGATCGCTTAGAAAGAATTGAGAAATTGATTCTGGCTGACCACGGAAAAAGAATAGAGAAGTTGGAAGATCAAATAAAAGAATTAAAGGAATTGCTTTCTCTAAAATAATTTTTAGATTTTCTAAAATCAAAACTTTCAAGGCTTTGCGCCTTGATTTTTTATTTGAGGGATTAAATAATAAAGCAATACTTTAACATCTTTTGAAAAACCATGAAAAAATACTTTTTGATATTAGGTTTTTTACTTCTTTTAAGCATTGGCCTAAACTGTTATCTTCTTTTTTATCTATTAAAGTTTAGTCCATCTCTTTTCTTTCAGAAAGCCCAAATTGAAGAATTAGTCTCACAATTTAAAAAAACCCAAGAGACAAAAAATCAAAAAGAACCATCTTTTACAAAATTATTAGAAATAGAAGAAGAAATCAAAAACTTAGAAAACTCTTTGCGCTCAACATCTGGTTTTTTAAAAGAAAATTTAAGCACAAAAGATGAGATAAGCCAGAGAATAGAAACTCTTTCTAATGAATTTTCCGAATTTAAAAAGCAATTTATAAGTTTGAATGAAGAAAATCTCAAAATTCAGAAAGAAATTCTTGCTTTAATTGAGAATTTAGAAAAAACCAGTAAAAATGGCACAGAAACAACCCGGGAAGAAGAAGAGGAGATGCAAGAATCAAAAGAAGTTTCAGAAGAAACTAAACCGCTTTTAATTACAGAAGTTGCCGCTGGTTTTGATTCCTCAAAAAATGAGTTTATAGAAATTTATAA
>CAZHBV010000005.1:12805-16374 GCA_964530855.1 uncultured Candidatus Saccharibacteria bacterium
TCAAAACTCAGAATTTGTAGATACAAACAACAACGAAAACGATTTTGAGTTTTCTTTAATTTTAACTCCTCAAAATTCTTTGGGAGAAAGATTGGTATATAGTAAAGAAGAATCTTCGACATCAGATGAAGAACAAATAGCATATAGCCAGACTCAACCTTCATCCCAACCAACAGCCCAAAAAAGCCAAGAGGAAGAACAAAAAACCTCTTTTAAAGAGGAAAAGATTTTAATTACAGAGGTACATATTGAAGGAGACGAGTTTGTAAAAATTTTCAATCCCGGAAATTCGCCCGTCTCTCTAAAAGACAAATATCTTGCTTACTTTTCTCAAAACCGCTTAATTGAAAAACCTTATCGTCTTTGGAAAATAGAAGACGATCTTTCAATCTTTCCAAATTCTTATTTTACAATAGCCATCTATCTTAAAGAAGGCTCGACTTTAAATCCAGATTGGCAAGTTCTAACTAAAGAAAATAAGCCTTATTCAAAGGCCCAAATTTCCTCAGACGGAGCAATTGGCCTTTTTGATTGTAACCCAAAAGAAGAAGGAGAAAAATGTAAAATAGATCTTGTTGGTTGGGGTAAAGCCAAAGTTTTTGAAAGAGAGCCGGCTTTATTTTCCAAAGGAAGCAATTCGCTTTCAAGAAAAAGAATTAACTCCTCCTATCAAGACACAGATAACAATCTTAATGATTTTGAAGTAAGATAGTCTTATTCAACAAAAGTTGGTGGAGGGGTAAAGTTGAGAATATTTTGAAGTTGGTCATCTGTCAATTTTAGTGATTTTTCAATCGCCTCTTCAATCAATTTCTCTGAAAAACTTACCTTTTCTCCCAATTTCAGCCATCTCCAGCCTGTTCTCTTTTGCATATAGTCCTCTATAAAAATTTTATGAGCCTTTGTTAAAGCAATATTTTCTCCCTTTTCTTTAAGATACTCAGCCAAAGCCTTTCTTGCCAAATGAGTAATTCCTTCTCCTTTTTCTGCAACCTCTGTATATACTTTTTCTTCTGGAATTTCTTTTGGTACTGATTCTTCTGGAGTTTCTTTTGGTTTTGAGGGTACTACAGTCACTTTTTCTTCTCCAACAATTTTTCCTTCTTCTACCTGAAGAGGCGTTTTTTGTAATTCAGGAATAACTGATGTAGGTTGAGTAGGCGCAGGAAGTTCTTGAATTTCTGCCTTCCTGAAAACCAAAGCCTTGCCCAAAGGTTCTCTGTATACATAAGCCAAGACACCAATGACAATTAAGCAGAGCAAAATTATCCAAGGCACAAAACTCTTTTTCTTTTCAGAAAATCTCAATTTCAGGCGCATAATTTTCCAACTTAATTAATTATAACGCCCTCCCTTTTTTGGACCTTTTCTTATATCTTAAAAGAAAAATATATTTTGTAAAGTGGACAAGTTTTGACCGAAATTTTCTTTTTTGCTATATTAAAAAGGACAAATTAAAATAGGCAGATGACAAAAGAATATTTTGTCAAACTAACTATTGCCTTGTATAAGGTTACCGATCTTTTTCCCGAAAACGAGCCTCTAAGATATCAAATTCGGCAAAAGTCACTAGAGATTTTAAGCTCTTTAATTGGTGAGAATCCCCAAATTACTACCTCTCATATACAAGAACTTTCAAGAAATATAGAAATTCTTTGTAGATATTTTGAAATTGCTCAGGCTCAAAATTGGGTAGATAAAAAGAATTTAGAGATTCTAGCAAGAGAGTATAGAAAAATTCAAGAGGATTTTCTTGAAAGAGAGAAAATTCATTCTGAGACATCTTCTCAAAAAAATAGAGAAAAAACACCATCAATTTCCAAAAAAGAGAGAATTCAAAAAGCCTCACAAGGTTCTAAGAATAAAAAAACTACTCCAACAGAGCGCAAAATTAGAATTCTTGAACTTTTGAAACACAAAAAAACACTTACCCTCTCTGAAATTAAAAATCTCTTTTTTCAGGTTAGTCAGAGAACCATTAGGCGGGACATGGAAGATCTAATCAAGAAAGGACTTGTGGCCAGAAAAAGAATAGGTCAAAAAGATGTCCGCTACACCTTAATTAAAACGGACATAAAAGCGGACAGAATACGGCCAATGTTATAATATGTCCGAAATGAATATGGCCAAGAATTTGCATTTCCATTTCAGAAAAATCTATAAACGCCACGTCGAAAAAATTTACCGTTTTATATACATAAAAGTCAATTCGCAACAAATAGCCGAAGATCTTACCTCGGAGGTATTTCTACGTCTTTGGAAAGCATTACAAAAAGAAAACCCTTCTTCAATAAAAAATCCAAAAGCCTTTTTATACAAAACGGCCAGAAATTTAGTCATTGACCACTATCGCTCTTTCCCCAAAAGAAAAGAAGTGTCCATAGAGGAGGTAAAAGATATGGCCGATTCCTCCCAAAACTTAGAAAGAAAAGAATTAATTAATTCTGAAATAGAAATCGTTCAAAAAGCGATTACAAAACTGAAAAACGATTATCAAGATGTAATTTTGTGGTACTATCTGGATAATTTGACCATAGAGGAGATTTCAAAAATTTTAGGCAAGTCTGAGAATGCGACAAGAGTAATGATTCACAGAGCAATGGAGAAGTTAAAAGAATTATTAAAAGAAGTGTAATAAATTTTCATTTTTTTCGTCTTCTTTAATAGAGGCTATGAATGAACAAGAAATTATTGCAAAATTGAGAGTTTTGGAGAAAATCAAACCAAGAAGAGACTGGACGAAAAATACGCTAAGAGAGATTACCGGCCAGAAGACATATCTGGTAAGTTTTGATTTTTTGAAAACCCCTGCCTTTTCTCTTGCCATGTTAATGGTTGCTTTAGTTGCTCTTTCGTGGCTTGGTTTGTTTAATCAGCCAAAGAGTAATAATTTTGAAACACCTGTCTTAGAGATTGCCAAAAATGATGTTTATGATTATAATTATTATTTAGAAAAAGCTTCGCAAACATTAGCAAAGGCAGAGTCTACCTCCCAGGAAAATGAAAAGTTGGTTGAGGAGACAAAACAGGCTCTCAAGAAAGCGGTTGAGAAATTGCCTTCCCGCCCCAAAAATCCACAGGAATCTGCTAAAATAGTAGAGAAGGTAAAAGAGATAGAAGAGAAACTTACAACCCTTGCGCCTGAAGATAAAGAATTAACAGATGCTACCAAAGAATTAAAGGAAAAGACCAAAGAGATGATTGAGAGAGAAATTTATAGAATCAAAGTTGAGGCAGAGTTGGCAATGTTGGAAAACCGCTCATTGACAGACCAGCAAAAAGAGTTGCTTGAGGAAGCAAAAAAAGATTATAATAATCAAGATTACCTTTCTGCCCTAGAGAAAATCTTACAACTTACAAATCAATAATTTTTGACAATCGTCGCCGCTGGATGGATTTTTTTAGGTCGACCCAGCGGCAAAAAAATTAAAGGTCGAAACCCCGCCAAATCTCTTTTGGCAAAAGGTCGGACAAGTTTAATGGCGGGAAACCTAAATAAAAATTAAAAATTAAAAAATCAAAATTAGACAAATATGAGTTTAGCCAAAAAATTCTTTGCCTTCTTTACT
>CAZHBV010000006.1:0-15669 GCA_964530855.1 uncultured Candidatus Saccharibacteria bacterium
AACCATGCCCGCTCAGGCCTCGGATGCTCCATAAAAATTACTTTCTTCGCTTTCTTCTTTATAGAATTGATTCGCAGCACGATGCTCTTTGTCAGCACTTGCCTCGCTCTCTATAGATGCTTCTAAAAATTACTTCCCTTGCTTAAAATAAGATTATTATAAATATGCCGGAAGAACAACAAAATACAGAAGAAAAATTTGAGTCAAAGGTTTTGGAAATAAGAAGAGTGACAAAAGTTACTGCTGGTGGAAAACAGCTTAGATTTAGGGCTGCGGTAGTGGTTGGTAACAAAAATGGAAAAGTTGGATTTGGGATAGCAAAGGGTCAAGATGTGGCCCAGGCTGTTGAAAAGGCGCAAAAACGGGCGATGAAAAATTTAATTGAAGTTCCTATCATCAATGATACTATTCCTCATGAGGTTATAGCTAAGTTTGGTGCTGCGAAAGTACTTTTAAGACCCCAAAGACAAGGAAGAGGATTAGTTGCCGGCGGTACAGTAAGGGTAATTTGTCAACTGGCAGGAATTAAGAATATTTCATCTAAACTTTTGGGAGCAACAAGAAATAAAATTAATAATGCTCGGGCAACTATTAAAGCATTAAGTCAACTTAAGAGAGAAAGAATTAGATAAAAACATGCAAATTCACCAGTTGAAACCAAAGCATAAAAAGAAGAAAAAAAAGAGAGTCGGAAGAGGTGGTAAAAAAGGTACCTATTGTGGTAGAGGAATTAAAGGGCAAAAAGCAAGAGCAGGCAGAAAAATGCAGCCTATAATTCGCCAAATTCTTAAGAAATATCCAAAATTGCGCGGATATAAATTTTCTTCTCTCAAAAAAGAAACAGCTATAGTGAACCTAGAAGTTTTGGATAAGAAATTTAAAGATGGAGATCTTATAACTCCTCAAGTTTTAATAGAGAAGAAAATCATCAAAAAGGTTAAAGGAAAAATTCCTCCAGTGAAGATTTTAGGAAGAGGAAATTTAAGCAAGAAATTAATTATTCAAAACTGCTTTTTATCAGAGATCGCAAAGTCTAAAATTGAAAAAGCGGGAGGAAAAATTGTACAATAGGGTAAGTAATCAAGTTATATGAAGTTTGAGAAATTAATTCAAATTTTCAAAATTAAAGATCTCAGAAGAAAAATCCTTTTTGTTTTGGGGATTTTTGTTATTTTTAGATTAATGGCAAATATCCCTGTGCCGGGTATAAATATCGAGAATTTAAAGGAGTTTTTTGAAAGATTTCAGATGTTTGGTCTTTTAAATGTGTTTACTGGCGGGACTCTTTCGAGAGTCTCAATCGTGATGCTTGGATTAGGTCCTTATATTACTGCTGTTATTATTCTACAACTTTTAACTTTAATATTTCCCTCTCTTGAAAAAATGTATAAAGAAGAAGGAGAAGCAGGAAGGCGAAGGTTCAATCAATACGCAAGAATCGGGACTGTACCTTTAGCAGCCTTGCAAGGATATGGTATGCTTACTTTACTGCAACGGCAAGGAGCGATTTCTTTTGATTCTCCAGGAACACTTATAAGCGCAATTATTACTGTTACCGCTGGGACAGTTTTTCTGATGTGGTTAGGTGAGTTAATAACAGAGAAAGGTATAGGAAATGGCGTTTCGTTACTAATTTTTGCTGGTATCGTTGCCCGAATGCCTTCGAATATAAGAGAAATTATTTTAACTTGGAACCCTTCTCAGCTTCCATCCTACATTTTCTTTGTCTTTACCGTATTTTTAATTATTTTTGGAGTTGTAATGATAACTGAAGCAAGGAGAAATGTGCCTGTATCGTATGCAAAAAGAGTAAGAGGAATGAGAATGTATGGAGGAGTTTCTACTTATCTTCCAATAAATGTCAATCCTGCTGGAGTTATTCCTATAATTTTTGCTTTATCGGTTTTGCTTTTTCCTGGAATGGTTGCTAATTTTTTAAGTGGGGTTGGGGGGACTGTAGGCAACATTGCTCAAAGTGTAGCGGATTTTTTCAAAAATCAAGTTGTCTGGGGAATATCATATTTTATTTTAGTCTTTGCTTTCACTTATTTTTATACAATGGTAACCTTTGATCCAAAAGCAATTTCTCAAAATCTGCAGAAAATGGGAGGATTTATCCCAGGAATTAGACCCGGAACCTCTACAGCAAAATACCTTTCCTTTATCTTATATAGGGTTTTATTTATAGGTGCTTCGTTTTTAGGTATTATCGCAGTACTGCCATCTATTGTTCAAGGTTTAACTCACATTACGGCTTTCAGATTTTTAACAGGAGGAACTTCCGTCTTGATTATTGTGTCCGTTGTTCTTGATACGTTAAAACAGATAAATGCTCAACTGCAGATGAGAGAATATGAGAAAATCTGATTCAAAATTAATAATAATTATTATTGGGCCACCCGGCTCAGGAAAGGGGACTCAAGCAACACTTTTGGCTGACAAGCTCGGTCTTTATTATTTTGAGACAAGTAAGATTATAGAGCCAAAAATAATGAATGCTAGGCCAGGCGATTACCAAATAATCGAAGGAAAAAAATATTATTTAACAGAAGAAAAGAGAAACTGGGAAACAGGAAGATTATGGAGTCCCCCTTTTGTAACTTTCTGGGTGATGGAAAAGATAAAAGAATTAGCAGAAAGAGGAGAGGGAATTGTTTTTGCAGGCTCTCCAAGAACTTTATATGAGGCAAAAAAAATAATGCCGCTTTTAAAGAAACTTTATGGTAAGAAAAATATTAAAATAATTCTTTTTACTTTATCTCCAAAGACTTCCATCTGGAGGAATTCTCATCGAAGAATTTGTGAACTTTTACGCCACCCGATTCTTTATAATGAAGAAACAAAGAAACTCACAAAGTGCCCCTTGGATGGATCTAAATTAATAAAAAGAGGTAAGTTAGATAATCCAGAGACAATAAAAAAAAGAATAAAAGAATATAAAGAAAGAACTCTCCCAATAATTGATTACTTTAAAAAGCAGAAATATCAAGTTATAAAAATAAGCGCGGCACCTCCCCCGGCTGTCATATTTAAGAGAATTTTACAGACCTTAAAATGAAAAGACAAAGTATTCTTAAAACAAAAGAGGAAATTGAGATTATGGCCAGGGCAGGAAAGATCCTGGCTAAGATTTTAGATGAATTAAAAAAGGAAGTTAGGCCCGGAATCAAAACAAAAGATCTAGAAATAAAAGCAAGGAAATTAATGAGAGAGTATAAAGTAGAGCCAGTCTTTTTAGGATATAAGGGGTATCCGGCTGCAATTTGCACCTCTGTAAATGATGTTATTGTTCATGGGGTTCCATCAGAATATCAACTTAAAGAGGGAGACATTCTTTCTCTTGATTTAGGTATAAGATATAAAGGTTATTGTGCTGATATGGCAGTTACTCTGCCGGTAGGAAAAACCTCAGAAGAAGCCCAAAGGTTAATTCGAGTGACAAAAAAAGCACTAAAACGTGCAATTAAGAAAGCCAGACCCGGGAATACTGTAGGTGACATAGGCAATACTATACAAAGATATGTAGAAAAAAGAGGTTTTTATGTTATTAAAGAACTCTGCGGGCATGGTATTGGGAGAGAGCTTCATGAGGAACCGCAAATTTTAAATTATGGCAAACGACATACAGGGGCTAAACTTGTACCAGGTATGGTTTTTTGCATTGAACCAATGGTTTCTATGGGGACAGAAAAAATAAAAAAGGCATCAGATGGATTTGGATATGCCACCGCCGACGGTTCTCTGTCGGCCCATTTTGAACACATGATAGCAATTACAAAAAATGGAAGGAGGGTATTGACGGAAATATAATTTTGATGTTACAATAATAAACAGGGGTGGAGGTTCGTTGTTAATTAAAAAAGAGAAAAAAGGAGGTGAAACCTTGTGAGAAATCACTGGACGAGAGAGCTTGGCGAGGTGATCGCTAAGCTTTCCAGGAGTGCTCAAAAGAGCCTTATACCGGTGGTGATGGACTTTCCTCCAGAGATCCGGAGGGGAGTCATCACTGCTTATGTTATCGCTAGCATCAAGGCTACCACTTCTCCTGAGGAAATTCCCACCTTTCTGAATTTAGCTCAGGAGGTGGGAATTCTTACCAAGGGAAGGCCTGTTAAGGATCTTCCCTTCTATCGCACCAATGAAGCTACTTATATTCCCGCTAACCCTGACGCAGAGAACCCAGATCGGCAGGCAGCCGCCATTATTATAGCGGCTAGGCATCAGAATACCTTCCTTCGTCACTCTTCGGAGTAGAAGGAGGGTTCTCTGAAACACCTCCACCCCTGTTCTTTGTTCTTTTTACAACCGGAAGGAGGTGAGTTTATGAGGCTTGTAATGACTTCCCATGTGATGAGACGATTTTTAGAGAGGACACTTGTGGCAAAACTTGAGGAATCTTATTTGGTACCACCGAAAATAATAACGAGTTTAGGTATTGTCAATTTACCCATAAGTAGAATAAAAGAGAGAGGTTACTTGTACGCTTACCACCCGGGACAGAATGAGTTATTTTTCTTACAGGCTAAAAATGGCGAATTAGTTGCGAAATCGTTTATTATACCGCAGCCAGTTCTTGAGGAGCATTTAAAGAGGCATATTAAAGAAGGAAATTTCAAGAAAGTGGGAGAGGAATATCCTATATTTTAGTAACATATTCATTTTCCAGAGGGGGCTGAGACCCCCTTTTCTTTTTTTAAAATTTAGTGATATAATTAACAAATAAATTAAACAAAGGTATGAAACTTTCTGTAATAATTCCTGCATATAATGAAGAGAAAAGATTGCCAAAAACTTTAAAAGAAACCGACGAATATCTTAGAAACCAAAATTATGATTATGAAATTATTGTTGTCAATGATGGCTCAAAAGATGGCACTGCTAAGGTTGTTAAAGATTTACAGTCACAAATTATAAATTTAAGATTGATAGATAGAAAAGAAAATAAAGGAAAGGGATATTCAGTTAAAGAAGGAATGCTAAGTGCTCAAGGAGAGTATCGGATTTTTATGGATGCTGATAATTCAACTACAATTGACCAAATAGAGAAGATGTGGCCATGGTTTGAAAAAGGATATGAGATAGTTATTGGTTCAAGAAGCATTAAAGGAGCCATTTTAGACCCACCTCAGCCTTTCTACAGAAGATTAGTAGGAGAATTTTTTAAATACGTAAGAATGATAATTTGCGATCTTTGGTATTTAAAAGACACCCAATGTGGGTTTAAATGCTTCAAAAAGGAAGTGGTTGATGTGATTTTCCCGAAACTTAAAATTGAGAGGTTTGCATTTGATGTAGAAATTTTATTCCTTGCTAAAATGCATGGCTTTAAAATTAAAGAGATTCCGGTTTTATGGAGGAATGATCCTAAAAGCAAAGTAAAATTAAAATCTGCCATCAAGATGGGCTTGGATTTATTTAAAATAAGATGGTATCAATTAAAAGGATATTATGGCAAAGAAGAAAAAAGAGGTTAAATTTCCTACAGAACTAAGGTATGATATAGCCTCAAAAGACTGGGTAATTATTGCTACTGGCCGTGCCAGACGCCCAGAACAATTTAAAAAAGAGAAAAGAAAAAAAGTTGTTGTGTCAAAGAAGGAATGCCCTTTTTGTCATATTACTTCACAACTCCCTCCGACTTTAATAATGGTAAATGGAAAAGTATACAAAGGGAAAGACATTCCAAAGAATTGGAGTTTGGTAGTAATACCTAATAAATATCCGGCTTTTGTGCCTTATGAAAAAATAGAAGTTAAAAAAGAAGGACCTTTTTTCCAGAAACTTCCCGCGGCTGGATTTCATGAGGTGGTGGTTACAAAAGATCACAAAAAACAATTAGCTCAATTGTCTGTTGATAAAATAAAAGAAGTTTTAGACGCTTATCATTTAAGGTATTTAGAGCTTAGAAAGAGAAAATTTGTTAATCATATTTTTATTTTCCATAACCACGGCCAAGAGGCGGGGGCCTCAATTTTTCATCCTCACTCTCAGATTGCCACCACCCCCTTAATTGATAGAGATCTCCAAAGAGCCTTAAATTCTGCTAAAAGATTTTATAAGAAACATAAAAAATGCATTTATTGTGAAATGAATAAATGGGAAGAAAAGGAAGGAAAAAGGATCGTTTTTGTAAATAAAGAGTTTATAGCTGTTTGTCCATTTGCTTCCAAGGTTGCGTTTGAAGTAATAATTTCTCCAAGAAAACATAAGCCCTATTTTGAAAAAATAACAGAGAAAGAAAAATGGTACTTAGCAGAAGCCTTCAAAGTAGTTTTGGGAAAACTTTTTAAAGGGTTAGGTGATCCTGCCTATAATTTTTACCTACATACCTCTCCTTGTGACGGGAAAGATTACTCTTATTATCATTGGCATTGGACAATTTTGCCCAAGACTTCAATTCCTGCAGGATTTGAATTTTCCGCAGGTATGGAGATTTCAACTATTGAGCCAGAAAAGGCCGCTCAATATCTAAGGCAAATCAAGATTTAATAACATTTTTTCAAAAGCATTCTTTTTAAAGTATGAAAAAAATTTTGATAATTGGAAACTGGAAATGTAACCCTACTTCTCTTTCTGAAGCAAAAAGCCTTTTTTTATCGATTAACAAAAAAATACAGAAAAAAAGAAAAATAGAGATAGTTATTTGTCCTCCTTTTGTTTATTTATTTCCTTTGGCTCAGCTCAATCGCAAGCATAAAATCATTTTAGGGGCACAAGATACTTTTTTTGAAGAGAAAGGCGCTTTCACAGGAGAAGTGTCTCCCAAAATGGTAAAAGATTTGGGATGTAAATATGTGATTGTTGGACACAGTGAGAGAAGAGCGCGGGGTGATACCGATGAAAATATAAATAAAAAAATACGCATTCTTTTAAGAGAAAAACTGACTCCTATTCTTTGTGTTGGCGAAACGAAGAAGGAAAGAAACGATAAAAAGACATTTGAGAAGATACGCCATCAGATAAAAGAGGATCTAAAAAAAATACCTAAAAAACATTTATCCAAAATAGTTATTGCTTACGAGCCTATTTGGGCTATCGGAACAAAGAAACCTTGTTCTTGTGAGGATGTTTTGATGGTATCAATTTTCATTAGAAAAATTTTTGTGACCCTCTTTGGCTTTAAAAAAACAAAAGAAATTACTATTCTGTATGGAGGAAGTGTAAGTGCTAATAATGCAAAAAAATATGTAGAGGAGGCAAGAGTAGATGGATTGTTGATTGGAAGTAGTTCTCTGAAGCCAGAAGAATTTCTCAAAATAATCTTTTCTTTCTATTGAAATTTTATTTGTTTTTTGGTAGAATGCCAGAAAGTTATGCAAGAGGTTATCTTCAAAGGAAAGTTTTATAATCCAACAAAGGGATATCTCAATTTTAATAAAGTGATTGAGGAGATTTTTTCTTTTATGAAAGAAGATCCTGAGAAGGAATATGAAATAGTTGTTGGTTGTGATTCTTCATCTGGAGAAGATCCATATTTTCCAGTGGCTATTGTAATTTTAAGAAAGAAAGCCGGAGGAAGATTTTTTTTAAAAAAGGTTAAATATCACAAAAAGAAATTTTATAATCTTCATCAACGAATTTTAGAAGAGGTTTATCTTTCTTGCCAATTAGCCCTGGCTTTAAAAGGACGCATTGAAACTCAAATTCAAAATGAATCACCAGGATTAAATTTTGAGTTTAAATATATCCATGCCGATGTGGGAGAAAATGGAGTTACAAAAGATATGATAAAAGAAGTTATCGGTTTAATTAGAGGAAATGGTTTTGAGGCAAAGATAAAGCCAGAGGCATTTGCAGCATCAGTTGTCGCTGATAGGTTTAGTTAATCAAACTAAAACGAAGTTAAAAATTAATATAGAAAACTATATCAACACGGAGTCTTTGGTAGCAATGAAAAATTCTAACTCTTTGCGTAAAGAATTTCTTAATTTTTTTGAGAAAAGGGGACACAAAATTGTGCCCTCATCTTCTTTAATTCCAATAGACCCTTCGGTTCTTTTTACTACTGCGGGAATGCAGCAGTTTAAATCATATTTTTTAGGAGAGAGATCTCCCTATGGAAAGAATGTTACAAGTTGTCAGAAATGCATTCGGACAACTGACATCGAAAGCGTAGGAGATACAACCCATCTTACTTTTTTTGAAATGCTTGGTAATTTTAGTTTTGGAGGGTATTTTAAAAGAGAGGCAATTCAATATGCGTGGGAGTTCTTGGTAGATGAATTGAAACTTCCAAAAGAGAGACTGTGGGTAACTTATTTTAAAGGGGAGGGTGCTATTGCCGAAGACGTGGAGACAAAAAAGATTTGGTTAGAGTTAGGATTTCCGAAAGAGAGGATTTTGGGTTTCTCAAAGAAATATAATTTTTGGGGACCAACTGGTATCGAGGGGCCTTGTGGACCGACAACAGAAATTCACTTTGATTTAACTAAGAGGCCATGCAAGAAGGGAAAAAAATGTATTCCTAATTGTGAATGCGGTCGATTTGTAGAGATTTGGAATTTAGTTTTTAATGAATACTACCAAAATAAAGAAAAAGAGTTGAAACCTTTGAAACAAAAAGGAGTGGATACCGGAATGGGTCTTGAAAGATTACTAATGATAGAAAATGCAAAGACCGATTTATTTAAGACAGATCTTTTTTTGCCAATTTTGCAATTGATTGAGAGAGAAACTGCTAAACCTTATCAAGAAAATCAGCCATCCTTTAGAATTATAGCCGATCATATAAAGGCAAGCGCCTTTTTAATATCTGAAGGGATATTACCCTCCAAGGAGGAAAGAGGGTATATTGTAAGGAGGCTTTTAAGAAGAGCGCAAAGATTTGCTTCTAGAATTAATCTTTCGCAGGAAGGATTATTGAAAGTAGGCCGTTGCGTTGTTGAAATTTATCAAGAACCTTATCCAGGATTGCAGGGAAAATTAGAGGAAATTTTAACGGTAATGCAGAATGAATTTGAAAAGTTTTCTAAAACCATCGAGAAAGGAATAAAAGAATTGGAAAAATTAATGAGACATGGTAAAAATATTATAGGAGGAAAAGAAGCGTTTTATCTGTATGAGACTTTTGGGTTTCCTTTAGAACTTATAGAAGAGATATCAAAAGAAAAAGGTATTAAAGTAGACAAAGCGGGTTTTTTTGAAGCACAAAAGAAACATCAAGAAATTTCAAGAAAAGGTGCTCAAAGAAAATTTGGAGGAGTAGGAATTGAGATGCTTGAGACTCAGAAAGATAAAGAAAAAGTTACAAAACTTCACACAGCAACCCATCTTTTGCATCAGGCGTTGAGAGAAATTTTGGGTAAGAGTGTAAGGCAGATGGGATCGGATATTACACCAGAGCGGCTCAGGTTTGACTTTTCTTTTCCTCGGAAATTGAAGAAAGAGGAAATTAAAAAAGTGGAGGATTTGGTAAATCAAAAAATTCAAGAAAACCTACCGGTGATAAAGAAAGAGATGAAATTTGAGGAAGCACAAAAGATTGGAGCGTTAGCATTTTTTAAAGAAAGATATCCAGAGGATGTATCCGTGTATTTTATTGGAGATTTTTCAAAAGAGGTATGCGCGGGGCCCCATGTAAAGGAAACAGGTGTTTTGGGGAAATTTAAAATTATAAAAGAAGAGTCTGCAGGCACAGGTGTAAGAAGAATAAAAGCAATTCTAAAGTAAATCGTGAAGTTATTGAGTTATTGAATTTTAAACAATATGGCAAAAACAAAAATTTACGATATAAAACCACCAAAAAAACCAACCCCAAAAGTTTTGCCTTCAAAGACAACAAAACAAAGTTCTTTATGGAAAAAACTCGTTGTTTGTTTTGTAATTTTGATTTTAATAGGTTTAAGTTTAAGAGAGTTTATATCTGCTAGCAAAGCCACGATTGAAATATGGCCTAAGACCGAAAAAGTTTCTTTCCAAGTGTTTTTAAGTGCTAACAATGAAATTGAAGATATAGATTTAATAACGCAGGCAGTACCTCTTGCTTTTTTAGAAGAAGATTTTACCACCTCACAAAAATTTGTCGCTTCTTGCGAAGAAGTCAAAGAAAAAGCACGGGGCACCATTCGTGTTTATAATAAATATCATTTACCAGTAACTCTTATTGCTAAAACAAGATTTCAGTCCTCAGGAGAACCTCCCAGAGTATTTTTGGCAGAGAAAAAATTTACCATTCCTGCCAATGGATATACAGATATTAAAGTTGTGGCTGCTGAGCCAGGAGAAGAGTATAATATCGAACCCTCATCCTTTTCTATTCCCGGGCTTAGGAAATATTCTCCCACTCTTTATTACAAAGTTTATGGAAAGTCTTTTTCTAAAATGCAGGGAGGGAGGATAAGTAAAGTCTTTAGAATTAAAGAAGAAGATGTAGAGAAAGCAAAGAATGCTATTTTGAGTCAGGCCGAAAAGGAAGCTTTAGATATGTTACGAAAGAAAGCCGGAAAGGAATATAAAATTTTAGAGAAGACTTTAGAGGTTGAAGTGGTTAATGCAAAACTTAAAGACGCTCAAATTGGTCAAGAGAAGAAAGACTTTTTGTATCAGGCAGAAATAAAGGCGAGAGTAGCAGCAGTAAGACTATCCCACATTATGAAATTCATAAAAGAGTATGTAAATTCTCAAATTCCACCAGACAAAATATTGAATCCCAACAGTTTAGTCATAAAGAAGTTTCAGGGTAATGTAGACCTGGAAGGATCTACTACATTAGATATCGAATTTGAGGGAGAAGTTTATTCTAAAATTGATGAAACGGCTTTAAAAGAAGTATCTAAATTACAAACTTCGAAAGATATAAAAAGATATATACACGAGATTTATCCAGAGATTTTAAAAGAACCTCGGGTTAGATTTGAACCTTTTTTTGCTAAGAGGGCCCCAAGAAATATTTCAAATATTGACATTTCATTAAAATTTAAGTAAGTCTTTACAAATTAGAAACTAATTGTTATACTCAGATCTAGATGCCATCAAAGAAAAGTGTTTATAAAACAGAGGGTATTGTAGTTGAGTCTCTTCCTAGTACGACTTTTAAAGTTAAGTTGGATGACGGAAGAGAGATTTTGGCTCATTTGGCGGGAAAGTTAAGATTGTACAGAATTAAGGTTTTACCTGGGGATAGAGTAGTTGTGGAGATGCCCTCAATCGAAGATAATCGAGGAAGAATTGTTTATCGAAAAAAGTAAACTCGATATATCGAAATATCGAAATTTCGAAATATCGACATATCGAAATATCGATTATGAAAGTAAGACCATCAGTAAAAAAAATTTGTAAGAAGTGTAAAATCGTCAGGCGCAAAGGACGAGTTTATGTTATCTGTGAGAACCCAAAACACAAACAAAGACAAGGAAAATAAAGAGTTTGTCCGCGAAGGCAAAGCCTGAGCGGCAACAAACTCTTTACCCCCCACTTACTTTGGTCTGTTTTCGGCAGATTTGATGCCAAAGGCATCAAGACCAAAGTAAGTGGGGGTGTAAGAATTATTAAACTCATTTCATTCGTTAAATAATTCTAACATGGTAAGAATTTCAGGAGTAACATTAAAAGAGGACAAACAAATAGAAACTGCTCTAACCTATATTTATGGCATAGGCCGGTCTTCGGCTCGGAGAATTTTACAGGAGGCAAGAGTTGACAAATATAAAAGAGTAAAGGATTTAAAACCAGAGGAGGTAAAGAAGATTCAAGAGATTATTAATAAGAATTACAAAGTTGAAGGGGATTTGAGAAGAGAAGTGATGATGTCTATTAAAAGATTAAAGGAAATTGGTTGTTGGAGGGGTATCAGACACATAAAAGGGTTGCCAGTAAGAGGGCAGACAACAAGGGTTAATTCGCGTACAGTAAGAGGTAATGTTAGAAGAACAGTTGGTTCTGGTAGAAAAGCACCACCGGCGCCAAAATAAAGAGTTTGTCCGCGAAGGCAAAGCCTGAGCGGCAACAAACTCTTTACCCCCCACTTACTTTGGTCTGTTTTCGGCAGATTTGATGCCAAAGGCATCAAGACCAAAGTAAGTGGGGGTGTAAGAATTATTAAACTCATTTCATTCGTTAAATAATTCTAACATGGGCAAAAAGAGAGTTATTAAACAAACAGAACAAGAGGTATTAAAAGAAAGAGAAGAGGTTGAGTCTAAGATACAGAAAATCGCTGTACCAACAAAATTAGCCCCGAAAGTGTTAAAAAAGGGTATTCTTCATATTGCCTCAAGTTATAACAACACTTATCTTACCCTTACAGATCCACAAGGACATGTTTTAACCTGGGTGAGTGCAGGAAAGATAGGGTTTAAGGGAACAAAAAAGGGAACACCATATGCTGCTGCAAAAGCGGCTGAAGTTATGGCCCAGGCTATCGAAAAATTAAAATTAGAAGAGATTAGAGTAAAAGTAAAAGGAATCGGTACCGGAAGAGAGTCAGCACTGAGAACTTTAGCCACAAAAGGAGTAAATATTATTTCAATTGAAGATGTGACACCCATTCCTCACAACGGGTGTAAAAGGCCAAAACCAAGAAGAGTCTAAAATCGAAATTTCGAAATTTCGAAATGTCGACATATCGAAATTTCGAATAAAAATATGGGAATTATAAAATCAGCTAAATGCAAAATTTGTAGAAGGGCAGGGAAGAAGCTTTTTTTAAAAGGGGAAAAGTGCTTGACCCAAAAATGCCCGATGGTCACAAAACCATATCCTCCTGGAATTAGAGGAAAAAGAAGAAAAGGAGGTCTTTCTGAATATGGAAGAGAACTAATAGAAAAACAAAAGTTAAAACATTGGTATAATTTGAAAGAAAGGCAATTTAAGAAATATGTAAAGGAAGTATTAGAAGAATCCAGAAAGAAAGGAGAGGATGCAACGCAAGCCCTTATAAGAAGGCTAGAATCAAGACTTGATAATGTTGTTTTTAGGCTTGGTTTTGCTGATTCAAGGGCTCAGGCAAGGCAATTGGTTTCTCACGGACATTTTTTACTAAACGGAAAGCCTGTTAATATTCCAAGCATAGAACTTAGGAAAGGAGATGTTGTCCAAGTGAAACCTTCCTCACAAAAAAAAGCAATTTTTAAAAATTTAGCTCTTTTGAAGCTCAAAAAGTATCAGCCGCCATCTTGGTTGAAATTGGATATTTCTAAAATGAAAGGGGAAGTTATAGGAGTTCCATCCTTAGATGAGGTATCACCTCCTGCAGAGATATCTTCCATTTTTGAATTTTATTCAAAGTAAATTAAACAAGAGGACGTAGAGCCGGCTAGATTTTTCATCTAGCCTGGATCTGCGTTTTCTTCTATATTATATGATCCCATTACCACTATCTTTCAAAATTCTTCAAGAAAAAGAAAATTATGCAAAATTTGTAATTGAGGGACTGTATCCTGGTTATGGGATAACTATTGGTAACGCCCTCAGGAGGGTGCTTCTTTCTTCGCTTGAGGGGGCAGCAATTACAGATGTAAAAATAAAAGGAGTCTCACATGAGTTTTCAACAATTCCTGGGGTTTTAGAAGATGTTATTCATATTTGCCTAAATTTGAAAAAATTGAGATTTAAAGTCTTTTCAGATGAACCAGTAAGAGCATTTCTGAAAGTGAATGGTCAAAAAGAGGTAAAGGGCAAAGATTTTGAACTTCCTCCACAACTTGAGCTAGTAAATAAAGATCAACACATTGCTACATTAACAAACAAGAATGCCAATTTAGAAATGGAGGTTATTGTAAGAAAAGGTGTTGGGTATGAACCAAGAGAAATGCGCACAAAGGAAAAACTTTCAGTTGGCGAAATTCTTTTAGATGCGATTTACACACCAATTAAGAGAGTAAGTTATAAGGTAGAAAACATGAGAGTAGGGGAGAGAACTGATTTTGATAGACTATATTTAGAGATAGAAACTGACGGTACTATCTCTCCACAAAAAGCATTAGATCAGGCAACCCAAATTTTGTTGGCTCACTTTAACTTTGTAGAAGATGCTATAAAGAAGTATGTCAAAGGGAAAGAATCTAAGCCCCAAAAAGCCGAAAAAAAAGAAATAGAGAAAGAGAAAAAAGAAGAAAGGAAAGAAAAGAAAGATATATCCAGTATTCCAATAGAAGAATTAAAACTATCTACCCGAACTACCAATGCTTTATTAAATTCCCATATTAAAACAGTAGGGGGGCTTATTAGGAAGAAAGAAAAAGACCTGCTTGCTTTAGAGGGGTTAGGTCAAGCAGGAATTAAAGAAATTAAAAAAGCTCTCAAAAAGCTTGGTTTGGAATTGAAACCAGAATAACTATGCGAAAGAAGAAAAAAGGAAGAAAACTTAAGAGAAAAAAAGATCAAAGAAAGGCTTTACTAAAAAGTTTAGCCGAGTCTTTGGTTGAACATGAGAGAATCACTACAACCCAAGCTAAGGCAAAAGAATTAGCGCCCTTTATAGAGAAGTTAATAACAAAAGCAAAAAAGGGAGGATTAAGTCAAAGGAGAGAGGTTGCGAGAGTTTTGTCTAAAAAAAGCACCAAAAAATTGTTTGACGAAATTGCTCCAAGATATAAAGATAGACCAGGAGGTTATACAAGAATTTTAAAACTACCTCCAAGAAAGAGTGATGGAGCAAAAATGGCAATAATTGAATTTGTGAAATAAAATGTCACAAAAAACTAACAAAACACTTCAAAGAGAAACTCATGTAATTGATGCTCAAGGAAAATCTCTTGGAAGATTAGCTTCAGAAATTGCGGTTTTATTGCAAGGTAAACATAAACCCGAATATGCGCCATACAAAGATATTGGCGACTTTGTAGTTGTTAAAAATTTTGATAAGGTAAGATTTACAGGAAGAAAATTAAAGAATAAGAAATATTATCGTCATTCTGGATATTTGGGAGGATTGAAGGTGCAAACACTGGAAGAACTTTTAAAAAAAGACCCATATAAGGTTTTAAGAAAGGCAGTTTTAGGTATGCTTCCTAAAAACAAACTGCGAAAAAAAATGATAAAAAGATTAAGACTTGAATAAAAATGCCAAGAAAATCAAAAACAACAAAAGAAGAGGATACAAAAAAAGAGAAACTACCCAAAAAAAAGAAAGTTCAGTATTTTGAAGGAGTTGGCAGAAGGAAGACAGCTATAGCAAGAGTGAGAATTTATCCTACAGGGGAGAATGTGTTTTTAATTAATGAAAAGTCATATCAGGAATATTTTAAGGATCCATTTTACCATGAGATAATTTTTGCTCCTCTTAAAAAATTAAATCAACTTTCCAAATTTAAAGTGACTGTGAAAGTAAAAGGAGGAGGAACAACCGCTCAGGCGGAAGCGATCAGACATGGGTTAGCAAGGGCATTGGTAAAATTTAATCCTAATTTCAAAAAACCTCTAAAAAAAGCTGGATTTTTAACAAGAGATTCAAGAGAAAGAGAAAGAAAAAAACCGGGATTGAAACGGGCAAGAAGAGCGCCCCAGTGGTCAAAAAGGTAAAAATTAGTGGCTTAAACTGGAAAAAATAAACTAATAGAACGAGAACTGTTCTCGTTCTTCTTTTATTATGAGGCTTAAAAGAGAATTTTATACAAGAGATACGCTTTTAGTGGCAAAGGAACTTTTAGGGAAATATATTGTAAGACGGATAGGGAAGAGGTTTTTGGTTGGAAAGATTGTTGAAACCGAAGCATATATTGGGCCAAAAGA
>CAZHBV010000007.1:0-12255 GCA_964530855.1 uncultured Candidatus Saccharibacteria bacterium
TATTATGCTGATTTATTCCATAAAGAATTCCCTCATTTGAACTTAAATCAAAAGAAATAAAAGGAAACATTGTTGAAAGAGGGCTTGTATTCATTGGAGTGTGAACTTGCAGACGATCTACTCCATAAGGAGAGGTAGAGGTAAAGCCTTTGTCCTGCTGGTATAAGGCAGGCTTGATATAAACAAGTTTTGACTCCAAAAGCGTTCTTAAAGTTCCCTCAATTTTATCAAGTTCTTTTTTTGTCTCCGCATAAATTGTGATATAAAGCCCCACTCTAAACATTCTTTCTTCAGCGGTCTGTAATTTATCTCTTAAAGTTTCAATATCTCTATAGGCTGTCTCTAGTTTAGGGTCCCTTATTAAACCTTTCTCTTCTCTTTCCATTATTTCTGATTGGACTTCTGTGAGTTTTTTTCTAAGTTTTTTTAAAACCAACCCTGTATCAATTGGGTGCATAAAGATTGAGATATCCATTGGGACATCTAAATTAATCACAGGAGAGAGCCATCCGGTTGAGAGATATCTTGGAAAAGAGAAGATAAAATAAGTCCGAGCCAAGGTTTTTCCAATCTCCGCATGATCAGGCCCAAACTTTAAGGCAGGGGGCGCAATAATATCCAAAAGCCCGATTGTTTGAGTTTTGGGAAGGATTTCTTTTTGTTGTCCTAAAAGTTTGTCCAAGAAAGGAATTTTCATAATTACTTTATTAATTCAGGAGGAATTTCTGGATAATAACCAACCCTTGCTTCTGCTGGATGATACAAAGCCCACAGAAGTTCTGCTAACTCTTCTGAATTTAGAGGAATACTCCAAACCCCACACCTTCTTAGGCCCAAAGCCAAGAATTCCATTCTCTGGTATAACTGGCTTTTACATTTTTGAAATAATTCTTCGGTTAAAACAGGGACAGTTTTTAATTTAAATAAAGCACCTCCTAAGGCACCCCCGGGACTTTCTGAGAGATAAAAAGGAACAATGATATAAAAATGCTTTGTCATAATCGAACTTCCAGCAACCAATTTCTCGATAAACTGCCTGTATTCTCTTGTTTGGGCTTTCAAAAGTTTGTTTTCTTGTTTTTCTTCTAATTCTTTTAGGCGATCTAAATATCCTGTAATATTTAATTTTCTTGATTGAACCAAAAACTGACAAGAAAAATCCAAAGAATTTAAAAAGTTTTGGAATTGATAAATAATTGCTTCCTGTTCCTCTCTTGATTTTAGCGCAAAATTTAAAGAAGAAACCATCATTACTCCTCTTAAAGTATGATCTTTTAAAATCAAAACACCTTCCCTTATTTGTTCAACCTCCAAAAAAAATTGTGTAGAGATTGGCATAAATTTTATCTATGTATCTCAATTATATTTACCAATTTTTTAAGTTTGCTCCCTTGAGCAATTCTTAAAGTTGTCTCAGGAGTGGGAGTTTTTTCTTTCTTTTTTATTTCTCTTTTTGGCAGAGTAGGAGAAGGTGTGCTTTGCTGCCGCCAGACATATATTTTTGTTCGAAAAAAATATGAAAAGGCTCTTGCTAAAATTGTTGGAACAGGAAACCCCTTTATTTTTCCAAAAGCAAAATAAACGGCAAAAAGCATTAAAGGAATGCCTATCAAAATTATTTTAGAAAGTTTAACTCCACTTGCAATCATAATTAGAATAACCAAAGTAGGTCCTCCAATCCATACCAGTTGATGAAAAGTAAAAGGCCCGGCAATTTTTGGTTTTATTTCTAGAAATTGAGGCAGAGAGTATTCCATGATTGTTTAACTAATTAACTCAATAACTCAATAACTTACTCAATTGATTCTCTATAAATATCTCTTACTTTCGGCTTTTCTACAACCTCCTTTTCTTTTATTTCTTTTTCTTCTGGATGATAAAGTTCTCTTAAATCATCTGCTACAGGATTGAAAATATAGTGTTGAATGTACATATCAAGTTTTTTAGCTTTGTTTTCATCTAAGTTCAATTTTTTCTTTGCCTCTTCTTTAAATTCTTCCGGAGGAAGAAGCCCAATTAAAACATCACCTACAATTTCAGCAACTTTTGTCTCATCTTCTATATCGCAAAGTTTGCAGATGTTTACAATTGCATCCTGGGTATCAACAGAAAACAAGAGTTCCTTAAGATTTTCCGGTAGGGCTTTATATAATTTCCAAAATTCCTCCTTTGTAATTTTTGCCATATATCTTATTTTATCACACAAAACATACAAGGCAACACGCAATCTTGACATAGAAGAGAAAATAGTGTATAATTTCTCATCATAAAAGGAGGTGAGAAGGATGTTTGGAATTCGAGGAAGGGCTGATCTTCATCTTGTTATCACAAGGTGGGGTCAGCCAGAGAAAGTTCTTGCCCCTGGGGAGCGAGCACCCTGGGGTAAGGGCATTCGGGTAGTCGCAGTGACCACCCGGATGATTTGGTCTTTTGGCCCCTGGGAACTCCAGTTCTCGGGGGGTCAAGAGGTGGTAGGAGGAGAGGTGTCTCTTCAGATAAGAGATCCTCTTCTTCTCCTCGGACTAGTTCCCTCTCAGAACTGGGAAGCACTGAGCTTAGTTACTCCTCCAATTGGAGTAATTGAGATTCTTGAGGGTCGCCTGCGTCGAATAATGGCGCAGGTAGCCAAAGAAAAGGACCGCCCGGATGAGGATTTTATCCGAGCGGTGGAGGGGAAGGCTTCCCGCCGGTTTGGCGGGAAGGTGGAGATCTTTTTGGAGTGAAGGGTGGCAAATGTCACCCTTATTTTATTTTAAGACGGCCCCTCTGCTTGTTTTGATGCAATTTCTCTTGATTTTTCGACTGCACTATTTGTTATTTTTACTAAAACCTTTCGTGCTCTCGATGGTTTACTGAAGCTTCTAATCCCTCTCCACAGGTATTGTGTAGTTGCCTTTATGTGTTCTGGTGTTCTTATTCGTTGAATATCTTCGTGGGCTTTCTGCTCTATTGCTTTAAAAGTAGATTCTAAAATCTTTTGTTTTTCTTCATCTTTTTCTCTCTTGGCTTTCCAAATATCTCGTTGTAATTCTGCTAAAGGAGTAACAATCTTTTTCTCTAAAAGAGATTCTCTCTCTTGTGGGGTTCTCGCTTTTTGGATTTCTTGGTATGTTGGAAGAGCAAATTGTCTTGTTCTAGACTCAGCCTGTTTGGCGATATTCTCAAGACGCTTTCGTATTTTTTTATCTTGGAGTTCTTCGGGTAACCACATTCCCAATTCTCTTGCTACAGGACTTTCGGCCATCCAACGGACAATCCATGCTCGAGATCTTTTAGTCCGTGGATCAACTTTATAATAGAACAACTTATCTTTTTCCAAATTCTCTCGTACCCTGTTTTCAAATGTTGATACAAACGCTTCTCCAATAACTCTTCCTGCATGAGCAAGTTGCTCTCTGTCTAACAAACCCTTATGAAGCATCTCGGTTATTTGTTCAACCGCCCTTCGTTTGGCTTCTGCTTGTTTTTCTGTTGGTAAGTCTTCAATTCTGTCCCAGAAATCCTCAAAATCTTTTCTTGTTTTTAGACTACTTGCTCTTATTTTTTCAACATAACTTTCATATCCTTTTTCTTTATCTTCTTGAGTAAGACCGCCTAAAGTTTTGTCTTTGTGTCCTTTTGGGAGATGAGCAGTTTCTTGGTCTAAAACATTGGCAAATCTTTCAAGCATTTCTTCATCGGCACTAAAATATTTATTTAATGATTTTTGAGCCTCCTTAAGTTTTAGACGATAACTCCATCTGAAAGCATCTTCTAAAGTTTTTGGTTTAATAACCCCGGCCTTGATGAAATCCTTTAACTTCCCTGATTTAATTGCCCCTATTATTAAGCCAATCATTCTTGCTTTATTTCTTCTTTCAACCTTTAGGCCCTTAAGATGAGATTTAAATGTATACTCATCTTTTATCTCCTCACCTTCTCTTTGTCCTCTAGCAAACTCATCTTGTGCTGCAGGAACAGCAATCTGTTTCAATCCTTTACCTAACATCTCTCCGCCTGTGGCTGCACTTCTTAGACCCCAGCCGGCGATCCGTTTTAGAGTTCCTCTTACACCTCCTTTTTCTTTACCTTCCTCAATCCATTTTGTGCCAGTCTTTTTCAGTCTACCCATTCTTGTTCCTGCGGCTCCGGAAATTCGATAAGCCTCTCCTTTGGTTTTTCTTCTGACGCCTTCCCATAACCCCTTTAATTTCTTTCTCCCTGCTTTTGTCATCGGCCATTTAACACCTTTCTCTACAAGCCCGATAATCTGCTTTGCTCCCATAGGGGCAAAATAGGTTGTGGCAAAATACCCAGCCGCAAGAAAAGATAAAGGAATTGCCGCAAGGAAGATCTCTCCTGGAAGACCGATATCTTGTTGAGGCACCTGTTTCCATAGCGAACTTCTTAAGGCTATCATTCTTTGGGCCAAATAAAGGAAAAAAGAGGCTCCAACTCCTACAAAACACCATTGGATAAACTGCTCCCACCACATCCTCCAGACTCTTTGTGTTTGAGGGAGAATATTACAGAAAAAAGCCAGAGGAGAAAGAATTGTTAATAACCAGAGAAAAAGATATCGGGCAAGAAACAAGGCCGCAAGTATTAATATCACCAAGGTAGCAAAAGCATTAAAGGCAAGCGCCATTATGGGTTTAAAACAAAGACCCCAGGCTATTTTTTGCCAATCGAAGTGGACAACTCCTTCTATAACACTACGGAGGCTACCGGCCAATGTTTTTAAAGGACTTTCAAGCATTCTTCCTAGTTCATCAAAGCCTCCGGCCCCTGCCCCTAAAAAGAAATTCATTAGAATATTTGAAGCGTCAATAATTACACCACAAATTAAAGGAGTAAAATTAATTAAAAGAGCCATTGCTATCAATCGAGGAACAGTTTTTTTGATTTCATATTCTCTTATACGAAGAGCAACTCCCAGACCTATTGCAATTACAACTAAGATAAAGAGCATGTTTACAATATCTCTCACAATCCTCCAGCCTTCTAAAACAAAGACATTATGAGTATACCCTCCAGGGATTTGTAAAAATTCCGGAGAGATAACCCACTTTAATATCGCAAGCGAGGCTTTAAATGCATAAAAACTTACAAAGAGACCCACATATATCTTAGCCAAGGTTTGCATTGCCCACACAGAAGGGGCCGTTATAATTTCAAAACCAAACTGCGCCTTTACAAAATAAAAAGGAGTAAGAGAACCAATCAGAAGTAAGCAAAGAATGAGCCTTTTTATGAATTTTGATTTTTGTTTAGACACTTTATTCTATAATATCACTTTTTTGAAATAAACTTAACGATTTCTAAGAGGAAGAACAAGATAAATTAACAAGATTATACCTCTTGCCAAAGTTAGAATTCCTAAACCAAGAAGGGCGTAGGTAATTGTGCGTCTTCCTTTTGCGATCTGGGCTGGCACACCTGCAGAGGTGAGAATTTGCATTCCACCTATTAAAATAAAGATGATAGCCACCGAGGCAAATAGCCAATAGATTATATTGGTTACTCGTCTGATAATTTCCTCAATAGTTGTACTAGTAATAGGAGTTGCCAACCCTGTTGGGAAAACAGGACGAGTGCTAGTAGTTACAGAAATCCTTCTACTTTTTCCACAGATAAATCTTCCGTCACAGATCAGTTGAGTAGTGACAAACCTCCAGCCAGGGGTAAGATACACGTGATAAAAGTTTTTTTTGCAAACGACAAAATTTTCGGCTCCGGTGCTTGGATCATAGTTACATTCAAATTCAATATCTGGATTGCCACCAGCAGCAGCAATATCAAAATATACCTCAACTGTACAGTTTCTCTCTCTAGGTGGTTCTCCTGGAGGGGCATTAACTTTAGCCTCTACCCAACCGCTGAGCGTATCCCCCACTTCAAGAGAATTATCATCAACATGGAGAGAAAGTTCTCCCGCTCGAAAAATCGCAAACGCCCTTGAAGGAATAATTGTCCATATAAGAAGAATCAGAGAAGCAAAAAGAAAAAGCAGCCAATTTTTATTTTTTAAGTTGTTTTTGAAAACTTCCATATAAATTACACCAATTTTTTAAACTCAAACCTTGGGGGCGTTTCTGAGAGTTTATACTTATTTCTTCTAAGATTTTCTTAACCTCCCCCTTTTTCAATTTTAACTCAGAAGATAAATTATTCAAAATAGTTTTTCGTGGATGCAAAAAACCTGCTTTAACAATTTTAAAGAATAAATCTCTATCAACGCCGGGAATGCCCTTATGTATGTCTTTTATCTGAATTACTGCTCCATCTACTTTTGGTTTTGGGAAAAAAGAATTTTTTGGAACATAAAAAAGAATTTTAGGTTTTCCGTAGAACTCGACAGCAATTTTGGGCAAACTTGACTTTTTTGCACATATTTTTTGGGCAACTTCTCTTTGAATTAAAAAGATCATCTCTTTTGGCTGAAGGCTTGCTTCTAAAAATAACCTTATAACCGGGAGAGAAATATTATAAGGAAGATTTCCAACAGCTTTATAAGAAATGCCTTTCAAAAAAGTATCAGGAGAAAAATCTAAGATATCCATTTCTAATATATCTACATTTTGGAAATTCCTGAGATTCTCTTTTAGTGCCAAAACTAATGAATGATCTTTTTCTATTGCAATTACCTTTTTTGCTTCTTTGGCCAATAATTCAGTTAAAAATCCAAGGCCGGCGCCAACCTCTACAATAGTCTCCCCTTTTGGTTTTATACATTTTGAGATTTTTTTAAGAAGATAAAAATCAACAAGAAAATGCTGCCCCAATCTTTTTTTGGGTCTTATTTCAAATTGTTTTATAAGTGATTTGAAATATTCTCTTTTCATCCTTGACTTTCTAGTTTGGATTTGATATTTTTTTAAATAGGTTCAAGAGAGTAGAAACTTTTTCAAAAAAGCAAGAATTTAACACAAAACTATTCCTACCAAAGGGACAATTAAACAAATTTTATCCTTTTTTGGTATCAATGCCAAAAAGGTTTTTTATTTTTCTTTTATTCTTTTTCTGATTATTTTTTCCTTTGTAAAAACCTCCTTTTCTGGTAACATTACCTTCAGGCATCCGACCCCTCTTACAAACTCATCTTATGAGTCTCCTTTTGTGACTCAAGATGATGTATTTAAAGAATTACCACCTTTGGTTCTTTTTCAAGGAAATACTCTTGTTGCCTCTGTGTCTTACCAAAAAATAAATTACCAAACACTGGCTACGACAGCAGAAAAAGATCACCAACTTATTGAATACATTATTAAAAAGGGTGATACTCTTTGGAGTATAGCGAAAGATTTTAACATCGATGTAAACACAATCCTTTGGGCAAATAATCTTTCTAAAAAATCAGTCTTAAGAAAAGGCCAAAAGTTAATAATTCTACCTGTGTCTGGAGTTTTGCATGTTGTAAAAAGAGGCGAGACAGTGTCAGGGATTGCAAAGATGTACAAAGTAAAGCCAGAGACGATTATGGAATTTAATGGGTGCCAAGATGGAAAGATTCTTGCAGGCGACATTCTTATTATTCCCGGTGGAAAGAAACCAAAGACATCCTCAACTACAAGACATACTGTTTCAGTTCCTAAATCATATTTTATCTGTCCAATTCCTTCTCCTTGTCACATAACCCAAGGACTTCACTGGTATAATGCTGTAGACTTTTCAAATGGCAAATGCTGGGAGCCAATATATGCTGCTGCAGGAGGAAAGGTACAAAAAACAGGATATCATAAAATTGCAGGAAATTATATAAGAATTGCTCATCCAAATGGAGTGGTAACCTTCTATGGGCATTTGGCAAAAATAATTGTCAAGAAAGGTGAGAACGTCTCCCAAGGCCAGATTATTGGATATATGGGTCATACAGGGTATACCATTCCCCGAGGACCGGCAGGTTGTCACTTGCATTTTGATGTTTTTGGAGGACAAAACCCCTTTGCTAGATAATCTCTATTTTTCAAAGATGCTTTATTCTAAATGTTAAAGCCTCCTCCAAATGAGGGGGCAAAATTTTTTCAGATTCCTCTAAATCTGCAATAGTTCTGGCAACTTTCAACACCCGGTGATACCCTCTTGCAGTAAGAAGCCCCTTGTCTAAGTAATTTTTTAGGAGGCCTTTTTCTTTTTCATCTAGAGGACAAAATTTTTCTACCTGATCAAGATTCATTTCTGAGTTGGTAAAGATACCTTCTTTTTTAAACCTTTCTTTTTGGATTAAGCGAGTCTTTTTTACTCTTTCTTTTATCTGCTCACTTAAATTCTTGCTTTTTGGCAAAAGCAATTCTTTTGATTTCACATAGGGCAAATCTATAAAAATATCAATTCTATCTACAATTGGACCCGAAAGTTTTCTTTTATACTTATAAATTTGAGAAGGAGAACAGATACATTCTTTAAAAGGATTGTTTAGATTTCCGCAAGGACAAGGATTTGCAGCAGCAATTAACATAAATTGACAAGGAAAAACAACTTTCGAGTTTGCTCTTAAAAGAACAATTTCCCCTTCTTCCATTGGCTGACGCAGCCCTTCAATAACATCTCTTTGGAATTCTGGAAATTCATCTAAAAATAAAACACCCCTATGGGCTAATGTTATCTCCCCGGGTTTTATTGGGTTTCCTCCACCAAGAATTGCAACTTTTGAAGCACTATGGTGAGGGGAACGGAAAGGTCTTTTTGTAACGATTGGAAGGCTAGGGGAGAGCAACCCAGCAAAACTATAAATTTTTGTTACTTCTAGAATTTCCTCTTTTGATAAATCTGGCAAAATTGATGGAAGGGCTTTTGCCAATAAAGTTTTTCCACCACCTGGGGGCCCTATCATCAAAAGATTATGGGAGCCTGCGGCGGCTATTTCCATTGCCCTTTTTGCTGTCTCTTGTCCCTTAATCCAGCCAAAATCTATATAAGAGCTTTCTTTTTTTGAAAAAATATCTAAATTGCATTTAAAAGGAGAAATAACAACCCTTTTTTCTAAGTGATCAATTACCTCTTTTAGATTTCTTGCCCCAATAACCTTTAAAGAGCCACCTTCTATTTCATTTACCAATGCAGCCTCAGGAGCATTTTCTTTAGGCAAGATTATTTCTTCAAAATTCAACTTTTTGGCAAGGAGCGCAAAAGATAAAGCTCCTCGAATTGGCCTTAGCTCCCCTTTAAGAGAAAGCTCTCCCAGAAATATTTTCTTCTCCGGCCTAAAGGCTATTTGTTTGGATTCCAAAAGATAACTTAAGGCTATTGGAAGATCATATAAAGCCCCCTCTTTTTTTAAGTCAGCCGGAGCAAGATTTAGAATTATTCTTTCAGGCTTTGCGCCCGGAGGTTTGAGATTTAAAAATTTAAGAGCGGATCTGATCCGCTCTTTTGACTCTTCAACCGCTTTTGTTGGTAGGCCAACGATGTCAAAAGTTTTTATGCCAAAGGATATATCAATTTCTACTTCAATAAGTTGAGCCTCAAGTCCAATATTCGCACAGGAGAAAACCCTAGAGGGCATATTCGATATAAGTTAATTACTTCTTTCTGCTACATTCTAAGCAAAACCTTGCCTCAGGTTGAATTTTGAGCCTGTTTTTTGGAATCTTCTTTTTACATTTCTCGCAGATTCCATAATTACCCTCCTTGATTTTTTTAAGGGCTAAGTTTACATCTTTAAGTTTGAGTTCTAAAAGATATTCCAAAGGAAGACGGTTTAAGTATTCCTCAACTTCATCCTGGGCAACTTCAAGATAAGATGAACCTGTCTCAGAACCATCAAATTCTGGGAATTTGGACTTCCAATTCTCTTTTATTTTTTTATCTTTCTTCGCAAAAGAAGAAAGCTGTTTCTCAAGCTGTTTTTTAATAGCTCTTAATCTCTCTTCTTGCTCTTTAAGAAATTTATCCATAGATTTATTTTGTTAATAAATTAATTGCCTCAATCGTTGCGTTGCAACATGTGGAAAAAATTAGTTTCTCCCCTACAATTGAAAAGCAGGCCCCAAAGCAATCAGGAGATTTGGCAACATCACAATATCTTAATTTATACCCATGATATGTATAATCACGGAAGGCAGGATTTTGTAAAGTGTCCTTTCCTAACAAAACTGCCAAAACCTTTAATTTTAAAATGATATCATCTTCCCATTCTTTAAGTACATCTTCAAGTTGAGGACCCTCTTTACCCAAAACTTCTGAAAGAAGATCAGAGGGAACTTTTTTGACTACAAACCCAAAAGCCGTTTTATTATTTCCTGAATATAAATAGAAAGTGGCTTTTTCCTCGAGTATTTTAAATAGATCCTCGGGAGGAGAAAATCCCAAAGCCACTAAAAATTCTTTTAGAGTTAAAAAGTGGTTTTCTGGAATTTTCTTAAACGCAATTCTTACAAATTTCTTCTCAGGAAGGGGCTGGCTTAAAGCCTGAGACAAAAGTGTAGGAACTTGAGCATCTTCGGCAAGTTCATAAACAGTAGTGGTTGCAATTTCAGGTAAAAGCGGTGGAGAGAGAATTGCTTCACTTGGTGGTGTAGATGTTGCAGGTTGGGTTGGTGTTACAGGGGTTGGAGATTGAGGTATAGTTGGAGCAAGGGGTTTAGTTGGAGCAGGTGCCTGAGATGGAGAAACAGAAGTTGGAGCAGGCTTAGTTTTTCTCCAGATAAAGAATCCCAATATTAATCCTACTAATATTACTACCCCAATAATTAAAAGAAATTTAAGCCATTTTCTTTTGGAAAGGGAAGCAGGTTTAATAGTCTTTGCAGAAATAGGAGGTTTTGGAGGAATCGGAGTAGTTTTTGGAGGAACAGAAGGTTCAATTGGCGCAGTAATACCCTGCCTTATTCTTCTTAAAATTTCTTCTTCTTTTCTTCTTTCTGCTTCTCTTCGTCTTTCTTCTAATCTTTTAAGAAGTTCCTCTTTACGTCTTTTTTCTTCCAATCTTTTCAAAGCCTCTTCTGCCTCTTTCTCCTCCTTTGTTTTTTCCTCTTTTTCTTCCTCCCCCTTTTCTTCCTCTTCTCTCTTAGTTTTTACTTCTTCTTTTATTTTCTCTTCTACCTCTTTTTCTGGTCTTTGACTGATCGCTACTTTTTGCTCTGGTAGAGAAGGAGGAGGTTTGGCTCCTGGTTTTTCCTCCCTTGGTTCTTGTATCTTGGTTCTTGCTTCTTCTTTTTGGGGAGGTGGTACAATACCTAAAAACTCATTTATTTTGTCTATTTCTTTTCTTAGAGTATTTTCCTTTTCAAGCAAATTTTGATATCTTACATTCAGTCTATTTTCTTCTAAAATTAGTTTTCTTCTTTCGTCTTCAAGGCGCCAGCGTTTTTTCTCCAATTCTGCTCTTTCTTTTTCAAGTTTTTGCCTTTCTGCTTCTATCTTTTCTTTAGCAGGACCTTGAGAAACTGTCTCTTCTTGTTTAAGATATTCCTCCTCTCTTTCTACCTTCTTCTCTGCATTTTTTGTTTCTGCTAATTCTTCTTCTGTGGCCTGACGTTTTTTAATTACTTCATCTCTTTGTTTGGCTAAAACCTCTCTTTCTTTTTGGACTCTTTGAATTTCTTTTTCTTTCTCTCTCTTTTCTTTCCTTTTGGCAAATTTTTCAAGTTCATAATTAACTTCCTTCAATCTTTGCTTTAATTTAGCCTCTTTGCCAGCCAATTCCTGATATTTCAAATCCAATTCTTTTAATTGCTCATCTATCTTAAAGATTTCTCTTTCATAGTGCCATCTCTCTTTTTCAATTTTTTCCCTCTCCATTTCCAAGGTTTGCCTTTCTTTTTCAGCCTTCCTTTTCTCAATTGGGATTGTAGCAGCCTTTTCTTCCCTTTCAACTAACTTAATATTTTCTTCTACCTTTCTTTCGCTCTCTAAAATTGGTTTTAAAATATTTTCCAATTTAGCCCTCTCTTTCAAGAGATAATCTTTGGTTTTGTCTAACGGCTCTTTTTCTTTGGGCAAATTTGAAATGGCTTTTTCAATCTCTTTCTTTTTCTTTTCTAACAATCGTTTTGCTTGCTTTTCCTCTTCTGCCAGGCGCTTTACTTCCTCCTCTTCTTCTCTTTTTTCCATTTCTTTCTCCATCATCTTTTTGATCATTTCCTCTCTTTCTTTTGCTCTTCTTCTAATTTCTTCAATTATTTTTCTTTCTTCCTCTTCCTTTTTTCTTTCCTCCTCTAATCGTTTTAACTCTTCTTCTCTTCTTTTTTTCTCTTCTTCCAACTTCTTCTTTAAAAGTTCTTCTTTCTTCTTTCTTTCTTCTTCAAGTCGCTTTACTTTTTCTTCTTCCTCTTT
>CAZHBV010000007.1:12355-15628 GCA_964530855.1 uncultured Candidatus Saccharibacteria bacterium
TTCTTTGTAGCGTTTTAAAATTTCTTCAATTTCTGACTCTGTTAGAAGACTCTCCCATTCCTCAAAAACAATACCTGATAAATCCTTTGCCATTGTTCGAATGGCTGCCCTTGGAATTTTAGTTTGAGAGAGGCCTTTTTTCATTTATTTAGATTTATGTCGAAATTTTTGTTTGTAAGGAGAAGATATCCTTTTTAAAAGTCTCAGGCGAGGCCTTCCAAGTTCATCCACATCTATTACCTCAACTGGAATAATGTCTCCTACTTTTATTACATCAGAAACTCGCCTAATTTTAAAGGGGGCGATTTGCGAAATATGCAAAAACCCTTCTCTTTCTGGCATTACTTCTACAATTGCTCCACAGTCTAAAATTCTTTTTACTTTCCCTTGAAACCTTTCTCCTGGTTTGATTTCTCGAGTAAGATTTTTGATCCATTGGGCTGCTTTTTGCACCGCTTCTTTTGATGGAGAAGAGATAAAAATATTACCTCCCTCTTCAATATCGATCGAGACCTCACATTTTTCAATTATCTCGTTAATTACCCTGCCTCCTGGCCCGATAACTTCTCCTACTTTCTCAGGATTTACCTTAACTCGCATTATTTTAGGAGCAAAAGGAGAAAGGTTTGACTTGGGCCTGGAAATTATTCTTTTCATTTTTTCTATAATCTCTTTTCGTACCTTTTTTGCTAAAAACAAAGCCTCCTCAATCATTTTGAGAGTTAAACCATCAATTTTGACATCTACCTGTATCGCAGATACTCCATCTTCTGTGCCGGCAACTTTAAAGTCCATATCACCAAAATGATCTTCGGGTCCTTGAATATCACAAAGTAATTTATAATCCTTTCCTCTTTTAACAAGCCCGATAGCAATTCCAGCAGCATGTTTTTTAACAGGAACTCCCGCGTCCATTAAAGCTAATGATGAACTTGAGACAGAAGCCATGGAGGTAGAACCGTTTGAGGAGAGAATCTCTGTGACTACTCTTATAGTGTAAGGAAAATCTTCAAAATCCGGAATTATAGGCAAAAGCGCCTTTTCTGCTAACATTCCATGGCCAATCTCTCGTCTTGAAGGGCCCCTAACTGGTTTAACTTCACCAGAACAAAATGGAGGAAAATTGTAATGATGCATAAATCTTTTTTTGCCTCTTATTTCCATTCCCTCAATTAGACGTTGATCACTAGGAGACCCCAGAGTAACAGACGAGAGGGCTTTTGTTTTCCCTCTTACAAACAGACCTGATCCATGAGTTCGGGGTAAAATTCCTATTTTCATAGAAATTGGGCGAATCTCATCCAATTTTCTCCCATCAGGTCTTCTTTCTGCTTCTAAAACATTTCTATGTAAAATTTCCCTCAAGAAATCTTTTAGAAATGTACTGGCTATCCCAATTTTATCTTCCCCTAAAGTTTCGCCTACAAATTGCAAAATTTCCTCTTTTAGTTTACTCATTGCTTTTTTATTTTCAGTAGATGGTTTTTGCATTAAAAGTTCTTCTAACTCTTTACCAAATTTTTCTCTTATTATATTTTCTACCTCAGGATCTTTGATTTCTTTTAGTTCTATTTTTTTCTTTTGATGTCTTTTGGCAATATCAAGTTGAAATTCTAAAATTTTCTCAAGATCATCTTTTGTGTATTCTATTGCTTCCAAAATTTCTTTTTCTTTAGCCTCTTTTGCCCGAGCCTCAATCATATTTATAAGAAGTTCTTCTTTTTTAACTCCAGTTAATACCAAATCAAACTTAGCTTCATCTCTTTCTTGATAGTTTGAATTGAGAACAAGTTTCCCATTGTTTTTTGTAATCCTTATAGGCGCTATAGGACCACCCCATGGAATATCTGAAATAAGTAAAGCCAGGGATGCGGCCAAAAGCCCAGGAATATCAGGGTCATTTTCTTCATCAAAAGAGTAACAAGTTACTATCACTTGCACTTCTCTTTTTAAATTTTTTGGAAAAAGAGGACGGATTGCTCTGTCAATTAGTCTTGCAGTTAAAATAGCCTCTTCAGATGGCTTGCCCTCTCTTCTTATAAATCTTGAGCCTAAGATTTTTCCGGCAGCGTAATATTTCTCTTCAAACTCTACTGTCAGAGGAAAAAAGTCTAAATCTTCCAAGTCAGAAGAAGACATGGTAGCAGTGGCCAAAACCAAAGTATCTCCTAATCTCACAAAAACACTACCATTTGCTTGCTCAGCGAGCTCAGGCAAACTAATAGCAAATTGTTTTCCTCCAATTTCTAATTTATATTCTTCCCTCATGTTTGACAGATTTTGTAATAAGATATTTTTTTGGATTTTTGCCTAAATCAATAAATTCATCAGCAACCTCTTTTAATTTAGAAGAGGTAGATTTACCAAACGCTATTACCTCAACTCTTTTACCTTGGTTTTTAAGATACTCAACCAAAGGAACAAAATCGCCATCTCCGGAGCAAAGGACAACTACATCTACATTTGGAGCGACCCTTATTGCATCAATGACAATTCCTACATCCCAGTCAGCCTTTTTTAATCCTCCATAATATTCCTGAAGAGGTCTGATTCTTGTCTCGATTCCTAATTTTGTTAAAGCATCAAAAAAAGGCTTCTCCTCTCCTGTTTTTGTTTGAACTACATAAGCAAAAGCCCTTATTAGTTTTCTTTGAGAAACTGCTAGTTTAAGAACCTCTTTAAAATTAACTCTTGAGGAATATATACTTTTGGCAGTCCAGTATAAGTTTTGGGTGTCAATAAAAATAGCCACTCTTTGGTCTTTATGTTTGCAGTCTACCATTTAATAAATTTTAATTTATCTCTTTTTAAGTCCTAATTTTTTTACCAGAGCGTTATACCTTCTTGTACTTTCTTCTTTTAAGAATCTTAAAAGTTTCCGCCTTTTGACAACCATTTTCAAAAGACCTCTTTTTGAATGAAGATCTTTGGGGTGTTTCTTTAGATGGCTCAATAATCTTTTTATTTCTTCAGTTAAAAGAGCCACCTGCACTTCAGGGGAACCTGTGTCTTTGTTGTGAATTTTGTACTTTTTAATAATTTTTTCTTTTTCTTCAGGTGTAAGCATACTTTTTTATTTTACCTTAAAAACAAAAAAACATCAAATAAAATACAGAAAATCCCAAGTTTCAATATTCAAATTCCAAATAAATCCCAAATTCCAATGACCGAAATTACAAAAAGGTTTGGAATTTGGTGCTTATTTGGAATTTGCCCGCCTGCCGGCAGGCAGGGTTCTTGGTGCTTCCTTACCCTTCGTCACTTCGCTTTAAC
>CAZHBV010000008.1:0-4390 GCA_964530855.1 uncultured Candidatus Saccharibacteria bacterium
CCTCTTTTGAGAATTTCTAAATTGAGGTATTATGAATTATATGAGCCAAGAATATATCAACTATATAGGGGAGACAAATTTTAGAAATATTAGAAAGAAATTTGGCATTAAACTCGACGATCGCCGAAGACATATTTATATCATTGGGAAAACCGGTATGGGCAAGACGGCTCTTTTAACAAATATGGCTGTTCAAGATATTCAGAACGGTTTTGGTCTAGCATTTGTAGACCCACATGGTGAAGCAGCAGAAGATCTTTTAGATTATGTTCCAAAAGAACGAATTCAAGATGTAGTTTATTTTAATCCCTCTGATATTGAATGGCCAATTGGCTTTAATATTATGGAGGTGAAAGACCCAGAAGCAAGACACCTTATTGCTTCAGGATTGATGGGGGTTTTCAAAAAAATCTGGCCCGATGTTTGGTCAGCCAGAATGGAGTATATTTTACATAACTGTATTTTAGCCCTTCTTGAATATCCGAACTCTACTTTACTTGGTATTAACCGAGTTTTAGCAGATATTGATTATAGAAGGAGAGTAATAGAAAAAATTACTGATCCGGTAGTTAAATCTTTTTGGACCCAAGAGTTTGCCCGCTACACTCAAAGGTATGAGGTTGAGGCAACCGCTGCAATTCAGAATAAAGTAGGGCAATTTATTGCTAACCCATTGATTAGAAACATTATTGGACAAGTAAAATCAACGATTGATATGCGAAAGATTATGGATGAAAAAAAGATTTTGATTGTGAATCTATCCAAAGGAAAGATGGGAGAGGCAAACTCAGCCCTTTTGGGGGCATTGGTAATCACTAAATTATATTTGGCTGCTATGTCCAGAGTAGATATTCCTGAAGAACAAAGAAGCGACTTCTTTCTATATGTTGATGAATTTCAAAACTTTGCCACAGAATCTTTTGTCCATATTTTATCTGAGGCAAGAAAATATCGTCTTTCTTTAACTTTAGCCCATCAATACATTGCTCAAATGGAAGAAAAAGTAAGAGATGCTGTTTTTGGTAATGTTGGTACAATTATTGCTTTCCGGGTGGGAGCAGAAGATGCAGAATATTTAGAAAAAGAATTTGCGCCGGTGATAACCCAAGAAGACTTGGTGAATCTTCCAAAATATAACATTTATATAAAATTAATGATTGACGGAGTTGCAGGAAAACCATTTTCTGCCGAGACTCTTTCCCCATTACCTAAATTGGAACATTCATTTAAGAATGATATAATTGAATATTCAAGAAAGACTTACGCTCACCCAAGGGAGGAAGTGGAGAAAATGATAGCTCACTGGGCCGAACCAGTAAGAAAAGAAAAGAAGGAAAAAAGGGAGGAAGGTATCTCACTTGCGGAAGCAGTGAAATCCTCTCCTATTCCTTTTTTTGTTCCTCGTAAGAAGACTCAAAGGGACAGGCGCGAACGAAAAAAACCAAAAATAGGGGAATTGAGAGAGGTATTAAAAGAGGCTCTTGAAGAAAATGGGTCCCAAAAAACAAATTCAGATAGAAAAAATAATGATGAAGAAGGTGATGATAGCGAAGGAATATTAAAACCAGGCAACGGAATAATTTTTTCTTAAAAAGTATGAGGTTATTAAAAGATATAGATGTAACACAAAAAAGGGTGCTTTTGCGCTGTGATTTAAATGTTCCAAGAGATGCTTCAGGTAAAGTTTTAGAAGATTTTCGCCTAAGAAAAATAATTCCCACAATAGAATACCTTTTGCAAAGGCAAGCCAAAATTATTTTGTTGGGCCATTTTGGAAGACCTTGGGAAGAAGCCACTTTCCCGCGCAGCGTTCTCTTAAAGAAAAAATATAGTTTAGCCCCACAGGCTGATTATTTGTCAAGAATTTTAAATAGACCAATTCTATTCTTAGAAGATTGCATAGGCAAAGATATAGAAAAAAGAGTCTCAGAGATGAAGCCCGGCGATATTATCTTATTAGAAAATGTAAGATTCTACAGAGAGGAAAAAGACAACGATTTAGAGTTTGCCAAAAAATTAGCAAGTTTAGGAGAGGTATTTGTAAACGATGCCTTTTCAGTTTCTCATAGGATGCATGCATCTGTGGTCTCTATCCCAAAATATTTGCCCTCCTGCGCGGGTTTTTTAATGGAAGAAGAAGTAAAAAATCTATCTAAAGTAATTGAAGATCCAAAAAGACCTTTAATCGCAATCGTTGGAGGAGCAAAGCTTGAGACAAAAATCCAAGCCATCATTAAATTTTTAGAAATTGCAGATCATCTTTTAATTGGAGGTAGAATAGCCAATACTATTTTAGCAGCAAAAGGAATTGCAATAGGCAGATTTCTTATAAACCCTGAACTTGAAAAAATGGCTGCTAAAATTGAACTTACCAATCCTAAAATTCACCTTCCAATAGACGGAAAGGTTTCCCTTGTTCCTATAGATCCTGAATATATTCATGTAGCAGCGGTTGGCAAAATTAGAAAAGAGGAAGAATGTTTTGATATTGGTCCAGAAACTGTAGAATTATTTTCAGGCATTTTAAAAATAGCCAAAACAATTGTCTGGAATGGGCCGCTGGGATATTTTGAAAACGAAAAATTTGCTAAAGGAACTCTGTCAATTGCCGAGGCAATTGCTCGTTCCAAAGCATTTTCTATAGCCGGTGGGGGAGATACAGTTGCTTTTCTGCATAAATATGGATTTTTGGATAAGTTCAATCACGTCTCTACAGGAGGAGGTGCTATGCTTGATTTTATTGCAAAAAATGGTAGGCTTCCAGGAATTGAAGTTTTAGAATAAATATGGCTCAAATAAAAAATCTTCCAGAGGTTTCTAATTTTGTTATAGAAGTAGCAAAAAATTTTGAGAAAATAATTATTTACGCCGATGCTGATTTAGATGGGGTGGCATCGGCTGTTATTTTAAAAGAAACCTTTGAATTATTAAACCCGAAGTATCAAAAAAAGAATCTTTGGGTGTATTTCCCTGACCGGGAAAATGAAGGGTATGGCATTACAAAAAACGCCCTTAATTATTTTCAAAAAACCGCGCCTGCCAATTTTTTTGCCCTAGATTGTGGAATAACCAATTTTGAAGAAATTAAGTTAGCAAAAAAGCTTGGGTTCTCGGTTATTGTTATTGATCATCATCAAATTTTAGATAAACTGCCGGAAGCAGACTTTATAATAAATCCAAAGCAACATGACGATGAGTATCCTTTTAAATTATTTAGTACCGCAGGACTTTTGTATAAATTAGCAAAATTTACCTTAATACAAGCCCAAATTCAATGGAAACCAGAGAAGTTTCTCGAATTGGCTGCGTTGGCAACATTGGCTGATCAGATGCCCAAAATTGAAGAGAATAAAGAACTCATCAAACAGGGTTTGTTAGCGTTTAAACATACAACGCGTCTTGGTTTGCAAGTTTTAAAAGAAGTAACACATTTTGTAGAAGGCGATTCAGTTGAACTTTTCCAAAAAATAATTGCCCCGCTTAACAGTTCAGATAGAGTTAATCATCACACCCAGACTTATTTACTTCTAACTACCTCTTCTAAACAGCAAGCACAGGCGATAGCCAGGGATTTATTTAAAAAAAGCCAAGAGAAAAGACAAAAAATCCAGGAAATTGTAGAAGAGGTTGAAAAGAGAATTCAAGGAAAAGATTTGCCTATTATTTATGAAGGCGATGAATCTTGGCCCCTTGTCTTAATAGGCATTGTAGCCTCAAAAATTTGCCAGAAATATAAAAAACCAACTTTTCTTTTCAAATTAACAGATAAAGAAGGTATATGTTCGGCTCGTCTTCCAAATAAAATTGATGGAGTAAAAGCAATGGCAAGTTGTAAGCATCTGTTAGAAAATTATGGAGGACACCCACCAGCCTGCGGTGGGAGGCTTAGGAGAGAAAATTTTGAAAAATTTAAAGTTTGTCTAATAAAATACTTCCAAACTCTCAGTAAATAATCGATAACGATAATTTATGAAAAAATTTATAATTTATACCGATGGTGCTTCCAAAGGTAATCCTGGGCCTGCTCGTATAGGTGTGGTGATTTGTGATGAAAAAGAGAGAGCTTTAAAAGAATATTCAAAAGACATAGGGAATGCTACAAACAATGAGGCAGAATATCAAGCTGTTATTTTCGCTCTCAAGAAAATTAAAGCCCTTTATGGCAAAAAAGTAACAAAAGAGGCAGAAATAGAAATAAAATCAGATTCAGAACTTCTTGTTTCGCAACTAAACAGAAAGTACAAAATTTTAGATCCAAAGATTCAAAAATTATTTATCCAACTTTGGAATCTAACAATAGATTTTAAAAAAGTTATTTTTACGCTTATCCCACGCGAGGCAAACAAAAGAGCTGATAAATTAGCCAATCAGTCTCCTAAACTTTTCTAAA
>CAZHBV010000008.1:4490-14655 GCA_964530855.1 uncultured Candidatus Saccharibacteria bacterium
TGTCACTTTACACAGTTTAAGGATTGCAGTTTAGAGACTGTAGAAGAAGAGGGATAGGGGATTTCGATATATCGAAATGTCGATATGTCGAAATATCGAAATTTTGATCAAGGGTTGATTTTGTTTGTAATTTTTGATATAATCTTGAAGCTCAAGTAGGCAAGGCAATCGCCCCCCACATACTTTGTCCATTTAAAATTTCTTATGTACTATTTTGTGTATATTCTTCAAAGTTTACACACCAAACGGCTCTATATCGGCGTAACTAGTAATCTTAAGAAACGATTAAAAGAACATAACACAGGCAAGAATAAAGCGACAAAACGGTACACACCATGGGTACTCATTTATTGTGAGATTTACCGTTCAAAGAAAGATGCTTTAACACGGGAAAGGAAGCTAAAAAGATATAAAAATTCTCTTACGAGATTAAAACAAAGAATAAAAAATTGTTTTTTATAGGACAAAGTATGTGGGGGGAGGAAAGTCCGAACTTCCTCCCCCACATACTTTGGCCTGGATGCTTCGTCATCCAACTATTTATTGGCCAAAGTATGTGGGGGATAAAACCCAGTGGGTAATACCCACCGCTGGCAACAGAGGGGTGCGAAAAGAGACGTCTTGAATCGTGAGATTCAAGACACCCAGTTAGTACTTGTATTAACTGGGTGATCTCGGGGGTGACCCCGGGTGTGATACGGCTAAATCCCTGGGGGAAGCAAGGGCAAATTATGGTAGCCCGCTTGAGCCCGAGGGTAACCGAGGGCCAAGATAAATGATTGCCATCCCCCACCACTTTTGGACAAGCGAAAGCTTAATTTGTGCCAAAGGCACAAGTCCAAAAGTGGTGGGGGATACAGAATTCGGCTTATTGCCTGCTTGAGCTATCCCCGTCAAGCGGGGTTTTTTAATTTGTAAAAACAAAAAGAGAGTAATAAAATAGAAAAATATGATAGGAGAGAAATTTTTCACTTCAATTTTGCTGATTTTATTTTCTCTGTTTTTTTCTTTTTCTCCAAATCAACCTAAAAATATTAACTTACCTCAATCCCCACTTCCTTCTCAAGAAAAGTTCGTTTTTAGAGAAATCACTCATAATGCAGATTGGTCAAAGCGAGATGCTCATACAAGTGTTGTCTTTAATGATAAAATTTGGGTAATTGGTGGAGTAGGAGGAAAATCGCCTGATTATAGTAAAATCCAAAGTGATATCTGGTTCTCGGAAGATGGAAAAAATTGGATTTTGGCAAATAATTTAGCGCCTTGGGGACCAAGAAGAGCCCACGCTTCAGTTGTATTTCAAGGCAAGATTTGGGTTTTAGGAGGAGTGACAAAAGGAGAGAAATATCTAAACGATGTCTGGAATTCAGAAGATGGTATCCATTGGCATCTTGTTACAAAACACGCTCAATGGACACCGAGAAAAGGATTTACAGCAACAGTCTTTAAAGGGAAAATATGGGTTATAGGAGGAGTAGATACAAAGGGAGCTGTAAATGATATTTGGGTATCTTCTGATGGGAGAAATTGGACCCTCGTAACAAAACATGCTCCATTTTCTCCGCGATACGATCACGCAGTTGAAGTGTTTCAAGAAAAAATTTGGCTTTCAGGAGGAGTTTTTCCAGGCAAAATGGGGAAAAAGGAGATGTGGTATTCAGAAAACGGGATAAACTGGTATAAAGTTCAAAAGGAAGTTCCCTGGAGAGGACGGCATGGACATTGCCTGATTGCATTTAAAAATCGTCTCTGGATTGTAGGCGGCTGGAGCGGTTGGGGAGAAGGTTTTAATGATGTATGGTTTTCCTTTGATGGAGAAAATTGGGAGGAACTTACTCATGAAAGTCCTTGGGTTGGGAGAGAAGATTTAACCTGCCTTGCCTTTAAAGATAAACTCTGGATTTTAGGAGGAATGATTACAAGCGGCCAGCGCACAAATGATGTTTGGGTCTTAGAGGAAGGATAAAATTAAAAAATTTAATAATGCTTGAACCAAACCCCGGAAAAAAATTAGAAATAGAGACCGAAGACCAAAAATGGCTAAGGTTGCCAATTAAAACCCATTTTATTACTCCCGATGATAATTTAGATTTCATTATTCAAAAATATATACTTCCTTATTTAAAGAAGGAAGATATAGTTTGCTTTGGTCAGAAGATAATTTCGATTTTGCAGAAAAGAATTGTCTATAAAAAAGATATAAAAGTTGGTTTTTGGGCAAAATTTTTATCAAAATTTGCTACAAAGACCCCTCATGGATTTTCAGTTGGCAACCCTTTAAAAATGCAGGTTGCAATTAATATGGCAGGGCTTCCAAGGATTATTTTTGCTGGAATAATAGGTGAGATCGGAAAACTTTTTGGTAAAAGAGGTCTTTTTTACAAATTAGCGGGACATCAGATTAATGAGTTGGATGGATTTTACGGAGAGGCATTTAAAGAATATGCTGAGATGGGTATATTAGGACCAAAAAATTGTGATAAATTATGCAAAGAGATTGAGGAAAAATATAACTTTGCTTGTTGTGTTGTTGATGTGAATGACTTGGGAGGTAATATTTTAGGGGTAAGCCCTTCTTTGGTAGGAAAAGAAAAACTTATTCTTCAAATTTTGAGAGATAATCCTGCAGGGCAGGGAAATGAACAGACACCAATTATTATTATAAGAAAATCTCAAATCTCAAATCTCAAATCTCAAAACCACAACTCAAAAGTTAAAACTAAAATTGACCCTAAATCTTGTACTTATGATAAGTCGTTTTTTCAAGAAAGAAACAAATAGTATTACCTCGGCTGCTTTTATTATGGCTACCTCCAGCGTGGTAAGTGCAATTTTAGGTTTTTTAAGAGACAGGCTTTTGGCAGGGAGATTTGGAGCAAGTCAGGAGCTTGATATTTATTATGCCGCCTTCAGGATTCCCAATTTAGTTTTTGGGCTTTTAGTCTCAGGAGGCATTATTGCTGCATTTTTACCCATTTTTTCAGAATATTACAAAAAAGACAAAGAAAAAGCCTGGAAACTTGCAAGCAATGTTTTAAATGTGTTTTTGTTCTTTTCAATTTTAATTTGCATCCTGTTGGTAATTTTTGTTCCTCATTTCATTGGACTTGTTGTGCCAGGGTTTGATCAGGAAAATAAAGCAATGACTATCCTCCTTACAAGAATAATGCTTCTTTCTCCTATATTTTTTGGCATCTCAAATATTTTAGCCAGCATCCTTCAGTATTTTAGACGATTTTTAGTGTATGCATTGGCGCCTATTCTTTATAATGTAGGGATAATTATTGGAATTGTGTTTTTTGCACCTATTTTTGGACTAAAAGGGTTGGCCTTTGGTGTCGTTTTTGGGGCCTTTTTGCATTGGTTTTGTCAACTACCCTCTGCTATTCATTGCGGCTTTCGTTGGAAGCCGGTTTTTTCTTTATCTTCCATGGGTTTGAAACGAATTATAAAATTAATGATTCCAAGAACAATTTCTGCTGTAGCCTCCCACCTTAATTTAATTGTTATTACTGCAATAGCCTCAACAATTGGACCAGGGAGTATAGCTGTTTTTAATTTGGCAGAACATCTTAGATCTTTACCAATCGGGGTTATTGGAGGCTCATTTGCCGTGGCTGCTTACCCTTTTTTGGCTCGCTTGGAGGCTGAAAATGAGAGGGAAAAATTTACAAGAAATTTGGCTTTAACTTGTAGAAAAGTTTTATTTTCAACTATCCCTCTGAGTTTTTTGCTTTTTTTATTAAGGGCTCAGATTATAAGGCTAGTTTTGGGGACCGGAAAATTTGACTGGCTTGCAACAAGACTTACTGCTGCCTCTCTAGGTTTATTTGCTTTTGGTATTTTTGCTTATTCATTAATTCCTCTTTTTGTAAGAGCCTTTTTTGCCTTACAGGATACAAAGACACCACTTTTTATTAGTGTATTTTCTCTGAGTTTAAATATTATGTTTGCTTTTTTATTTGTATGGCTGTTGGGTTTTGAGAATCCTTTTTATAATTTTTGTGTAACTTCTTTAAAACTAAGAGGAATTGATAATATCAAAGTGATAGGTCTTCCTTTGGCTATTTCTCTTTCAGGAATAATTCAATTAGGTTTGCTTTTGTTTTTTCTTTATAAAAAGATAGGAGACTTTCACTTAAAGCAGATTTGGATTTCATTTTTTAAAACCGTTTTTTCTTCCATTTTAATGTCAGTTTTTGTGTATCTGATTCTTCGTTTTGTAGCCCAATTTGTAAATATGCAGAGTTGGGTTGGAGTATTTTTACAGACTATTTTTGCGGGTGGGGGAGGAGTTTTAATTTATTTCTTTTTTGCTTATATTTTGAAATTAGAAGAAGTAAACATGATATTAAAGAAGATAGGTCACCTTATTCGTAAAGGATAGAAAAGATGGGAGAAAGAAAATGAATATAAAATATGGAGATTAAGAATGTCAGAAATTTTTGTATCATCTCTCACATTGACCATGGAAAGTCAACTTTAGCTGACCGGTTTTTAGAAATTACTCAGACGGTCTCAAAGGAAAAAATGCATCCTCAGTTTTTAGATATGATGGATTTAGAAAGAGAAAAAGGGATAACAATAAAAATGCAGCCAGTGCGCATGGTTTGGAGAAGAGACAATGCTGAATTTATTCTGAACCTGATAGACACCCCAGGCCATGTTGATTTTTCTTACGAGGTATCAAGAGGCATGTCTGCCGTTGAGGGAGCAATACTTTTGGTAGATGCTACAAAAGGTATTCAGGCTCAAACTTTGGCAAATCTGGAATTAGCCCAAAAAGAAGGACTGGTAATTATTCCGGCAGTAAATAAGATTGATTTACCTCAAGCCCAAATTGAGGAAACCCAAAGCGAGATAGCCAAAATTTTGAATATCCAAAAAGAAGATGTTTTTAGAATTTCTGCTAAAAAAGGGATAAATGTAGAGAATTTGCTCTTGGAGGTTATAAAAAAGATTCCGCCTCCAAAAGGAAGTTTGAAGTTACCTTTTAAAGCCTTAATTTTTGATTCAAAATACGATCCTTATCTTGGGGTAATTGCCTATGTGCGCGTTTTTGATGGCAAGGTAAAAAAAGATGAATTTGTATATATAGTGCAGCAGAATTTAGCAATAAAAGTAAAAGAAGTAGGATGGTTTTTGCCTCAATTAAAAAAAACAGATGTTTTGGAGGCAGGGGAAATTGGATACATTGCCTTGGGGGTCAAAGATCCATCAAAGATAAGAATTGGGCAAACAATTGTACAAACAGAGTTTAAAGAACAAATCAAACCGCTTCCAGGATACAAAGAACCAAAACCTGTTGTTTTTGCGAGTATTTTTCCTGAAAAAACTACAAACTGGTTAAATTTAAAGGAGGCTTTAGAGCGTCTTAAGCTTAATGATTCTGCTTTGTTTTTTGAGCCAGAGACAAGATCAATGCTGGGCAAAGGTTTTAGATGTGGCTTTTTGGGAGTTTTGCATGCTGAAATTACAGTCGAGCGGCTAAAAAGAGAATTTGGATTAGAATTGATAGTTACCTCTCCTTCTGTTGTTTATAAAATTCTTACAAAAGATAATAGAGAAATATTAGTCTATAGCCCAAAAGATTGGCCTCATTATTCACAAATTCAAAAAATATATGAACGTTTTGCAGAAGTTAAAATTATTGTTCCTCAGAAATTTTTAAGCAATGTTTTAGTCCTTATTCAAAATAAAAATCCAATTTTCAAAACTTTAGGAGAGAGAGTGGTTCTAGAATTAGAGATGCCCCTAAGAGAGGTGATTATTGGATTTTATGATAAGTTAAAAAGTGTGAGTGAGGGGTATGCTTCTATGGATTATAGGTTATTAGATTGGAGAGAAGCAAATTTGGTGAAGTTAGAATTCTTAATTGGAGGAAGGGTTGAAGAATCGCTTTCAAAAATAGTGCCCAGGGATTTAGCCCAAAAAGAGGCACAAAAAATGGTGGAACTATTAAAGGAAAATATTCCTCCCCAACAATTTAGCTTACCAATTCAGGCTCGAGTTGAAGGAAGGATTATTGCAAGAAGAGATATTAAAGCAAGAAAAAAAGATGTTCTAGCGCCATTGTATGGAGGGGATTATACAAGAAAATTGAAGTTGTTAGAGAGACAAAAAAGAGGCAAGAAAAGGCTTAAAGAAAGAGGGCAAGTATCTATCCCTGATGAAGTTTTTTGGAAGATTATAAAAATGAGTGGGTAAAAAGAGTACCAGAAAGTAATTTTTAAAAACCGCTCGGAAAGCAATTTTAAAAAAGACGCTCGGCAACAAAGTTTCAAAGTACCGGCTGTCCGAACCCCAGCGAGGTTCGGCAGCCTGAGGCCCTGGGCGGCTGACTCCTCGCTTCGCCCCGCTTAGCGGGGCTTCGCTCGGAGACCGTGCTCAGCTGCCTGCGGGAGCTACTTTGAAACTTGTTGCCTCACTTTAAACTTTAATTAAGAAAGCCTCTAAAAACTTTTTCTGGGTGTTTATAAGAATTACCTAAAAAGAGGAGCCAATAGCCAGGCAATCATAGAGAGTACCACCAAAAATATAATAATTACCCAGATGATTCTTATAACCTGCTTTGTCTTTACCTTTGCCATAATTTTGTTACAATTAATATATGATAACAAAAAGGAGAAAAAAGAAAAATAGAAATTGGGATGAGATATTATCAATTGCATTACTTTTGATATTAAATTTAACTATTATATCATTTTTGATTGTCGGAAATTGGAAATTATACCAAAAAAGAACAAGTTTGAAAAAAGATGTGATAGATTTAAAAAAAGAAGTGGCCCTGCTTAAAGAAAGGAACGCGCAATTAAAAAAATTATTTTTTGAAGCTTCTCAAAAAGAGTACTTGGAAAAAATTATTAGGGAAAAAGGATTATACAAGAAACCTGGAGAAGAGGTAGTTGTGATTATGAAAGAAGAAGAAGAAGAAGAAGAAACACCCCCACCTCCACCGCCTCCAAAAGAAAGCAATTTACAGCAACTGATTGATTTCTTTAAAAATTTATTTAGACATTAATTTATGCGGGTGTAGTTCAGTTGGCAGAACGCCTCCTTCCCAAGGAGGAGATCGCGGGTTCGAATCCCGTCACCCGCTCAAAAAGTGGAAGGAAATTCCTTCCACTTTTGGTTTAGATTGCAAAAATGAAGAGGTTAGGGTATTATAATAAGGTAGAAGAAAACATTGCCAGAGTAGCTCAGCGGAAGAGCAATCCCCTCGTAAGGGATAGGTCGCCGGTTCGAATCCGGCCTCTGGCTTTGTAGGAAATATGGCTGAACTATCAAAAATTGAAGAGATCAAAAAGAAGGTCCAAACATTAATGGACTGTCTTTGACTTTGAAAAGAAAAAAGAAGAATATAAGAGATTACAAAAAGAGCTTGAGAAAAAAGAAGTTTGGCAAGATTTTGAAAAGCAAAAAGATCTTCTAAAAAAGATAGATGATTTGAAAGAGTTGGTTCAAAAATGGGAGGATATTGAAAAAGAAATAAAAGACCTGGAAGAATTTTATGAGATTGCAAAAGAAGATCCAAAATATGAAAAAGAGATTTCAAAGAAGATAGAAGATCTAGAAGAGAAACTTAAAGAAGAGGAGATGAAGATATTTCTTTCTTCTCCATATGATAAACTCGATGCAATTTTAGAGATTAGAGCAGGGGCCGGGGGGAAAGATGCACAGGACTGGGCGACACTTTTATCTCGAATGTATCAAAGATTCTGCGAAAAGAAAGGTTTTAAGGTAAAAATTTTAAATCAGAGTTTTGGTGAGCCTGGTCCTGAGGGAAGAATTGGGACAAAAGAAATAAGTATGTTGGTTCAAGGAAAGTACGCCTATGGGATTTTGAAAGGCGAAAAAGGAGCTCATCGATTGGTACGCATTTCTCCTTTTTCGGCTCAAAAACTAAGACATACCTCATTTGCATCAGTTGATGTTATTCCTGTTTTACCAAGAGAAGAAAAAGAGATTGAAATTAGACCTGAGGATTTAAAAATTGAAACTTTTAGAGCCTCTGGTCCGGGCGGGCAGTATGTAAACAGAAGAGAGACAGCAGTCAGAATTACTCATATCCCTTCTTCAATTGTAGTCACTTGCCAAAGTGAAAGGTCGCAGGCTCAAAATAAAGAGTTGGCAATGAAGATGCTTCTTTCTAAACTTGCTGAAAAACACAAAGAAGAGGAGAGAAAAAAAATAGAGAAGATAAAAGGAAAAAAGGTTGCTCCTTCTTGGGGTAATCAGATAAGAAGTTATGTTTTTCATCCTTATAAATTAGTGAAGGATCATCGGACAAAGATAGAGGAAACTCAGGTTGAAAAGGTATTAGATGGAGAGTTAGATAAATTTATTGAGGCAGAGATAAAAACTTTATGATTCGGTTTGAAAACATCACCAAAATCTACCCGCCAAATATCGTGGCTTTAGAAGATGTAAGCTTTGAGATTAAAAAAGGAGAGTTTGTTTTAATTGTTGGACGCTCTGGGGCAGGAAAGACGACACTTATTAAACTGTTGCTAAGAGAGGAGGAACCAACAGGAGGCAGAATCTTTTTTGAAGGCAAAGATATTTTTTCGATTCCTAGAAAAAGACTCTCATCTTATAGACAAAAAATAGGAGTTATTTTTCAAGATTACAAACTTCTTTCTGCAAAAAATGTTTATGAAAATATAGCATATGCAATGGAAGTAATGGGGGCTTGCGAGGCAGAAATCAAAAGAGACGTTCCAAAAGTTTTAGAATTGGTAGGCCTGGAGGATAAAGCATACAATTTTCCGGCAGAGTTGTCAGGCGGTGAAAAACAAAGAACGGCAATTGCTAGAGCCTTAATTGTGAGGCCAGAGGTTTTAGTAGCAGATGAACCAACCGGTAATTTAGATCCATATCATACGAAAGATATCATTGAACTTTTGCAAAAAATAAATAGTCTTGGTACAACTATTATTTTAGCAACCCATGACAGAGATATTGTTAATAGTTTAAAGAAAAGAGTAATTACTTTAGAAAAAGGAAAGATAATTAGAGATGAAGAAAAAGGTGAGTTATTATTTTAAAAATTTATTGAAATATGTTTACCCCCTTAAAGAGAATTATAAGTTATGGATTCAAAAACTTTAAAAGGCAACCTACTTTACATATCGCCACAATTTTTATATTAGTCATTTCTCTCTCTTTATTCTCTTCGCTCTTGCTTTTTAGAAGTGGAATTAACTATACTGTTGCAGAAATTCAGAAAAAGATAGATGTAAGTGTTTATCTCAAAAAAGATGCACCCCAAGAGTTAGTAGAAGAGATAAAAAAAGGGTTAACAGAATTGGATGAAGTAGAGAAAGTGGAATATGTTTCAGAAGAGGAGGCTCTAGAAGAGTTTAAAGAAAGACACAAGGATGATCCACTTATTTTAGAATCGCTTCAAGTGATAGGAGAGAACCCTTTTTACCCTTCTTTTAATATCAAAGCCCGTTCTCCTGGTCAATATGCTGCCATCTTGACCCTTTTAGAAAGAGATAAATTTAAAGACGCAGTTTTAAAAGTGGATTATGCAAAGAAGCAACCTTTAATTGAGAAAATTTTTAAAATTACATCGGGTTTAAATTTAGGAGGGCTTCTTTTGACAATATTCTTGGGATTAGTTGCGGTTCTTGTTACTTTTAATACCATAAGAATTGCTATTAAAGATGCAAGCCAAGAAATTGCAATTATGAAATTGGTGGGGGCTTCGAATTGGTATGTTCGTGGTCCATTTATTGTACAAGGTGTAATCTGTGGAGTATTAGCGAGTATAATTACATTCTTCCTGTTTTTTCTGTTATGCTACTTCTCGGCCCCAAAAATTGTAGCACTAACTGGCGGATTTAACATTTTCGCCTGGTTTGGCTCTCATGCGCTTTCTCTTTTTGTTTTTCAACTCGGATTAGGAATAGGGCTGAGTGTACTGTCTTGCTTGATTGCAATAAGAAAATATCTTAATATTTAAAAATTCGGAGGTCGTCTAACGGTAGGACGCCAGGCTCTGGACCTGGAAGTCGGGGTTCGAATCCCTGCCTCCGAGCCAACTAAAAGCAGAGATAAAAGTCCTTTTTGGTTACTCCGAATAAAAAATCGCTTTAAAGTTTTGATATTATTTTTTACCAAACTTAATTTACAAATCCAGAAAGAGATTTAAAAAATA
>CAZHBV010000009.1:0-8963 GCA_964530855.1 uncultured Candidatus Saccharibacteria bacterium
TTTAGGTTGGTAAATTTGGCGGAGGTTCTGCTTTTTTGCTTTCTATTCTTTGAATCTCAGGAGCCGGTACTGCTTCTCTCCCAACCAAATGAAACATAGATGCTAACTCTTCTATATTCAGAATAAATCTCTTACCTTTTTGGGGAAATAGATAATCAAGCCTTTGAATATATCTTTTGAATATTTTTCTCTTTTTTACATAGAGGAGGGTATCATGAAACAAGATATTTAAAAAGAAATGTTCGTGTTTGTGAACTTTTGTTATGCTTTTTCCCCAGGGCTTAAAAGAATTTAAATTTTCGGTATTAAAATTAGCAAAATAACTTAAAACAGTTTTTAAATTTGCCTTATTCCAAATGCCCTTTTTGCCCAGAATTATAAACCGAATTCCACATTCAAACATCACTTTTGATACTTTATCGGCTACAGCGGCTGCTTTTTCCTTTTCGCCCGGAGGCAAAAGCCAAACTTCTGGTGGATATACTTCCTGTTTCTTTTCTTCTCCCTTTGAAGGGGAAAATATAATCTTTAACATTTCTTTCAGAATAGGCTCCGGAGGTGGCTTGGTAGGTTTTTTTGTTAGTTTCTCAATTTCTTTTTTGGCTCGATCTTTATAGTTATTTTCACTATTTGTAACCGGGGTAAGTCTAAACTGAACCCAAATTTTTTCCCCAGGCTTTAACTTTGCCATCCCCTCAAGTAAAGCAGCTAAAGGGTCTATTCTTTTCTCCTCTATTGTTTCTGCCTTTTCTTCAAAAAAGCGGGGGTATGTTTTTATAGGATAAATATCTTCTTTTATTAACTCGTAATCACACCCCCAAAGATCCCATTCCTCATTTGGAATATCTTGAGGGACATTTTTTGTATAATCTTCAACCTGAAAAATTTCAGCGTCCGGATATTGGGAATAAATATTAGATTCAATAAAGTTCCTTGCTGCCTCCGGTATGTACAAATAAAAATGAATTTCTCCTCCATCGCTTACAAGCTCTATAGACATAGAAAGTTGATATTTACCTTCGATCCACTTCTCCCACCAATCTGGTGGATCATAAAGCATCCACCAACCAGCAAATACTTGCTCCATTGCCTTAAAAGGTCTTCTTACCTCCCGCGGCATCTTGATTTCAAGCATTATATACTTTTGTTTTTCAGCCCATTTTTCGTTTCTCCACCAAAGATAAAAAAACAAAAAAGGACGAAGGAGCAAAAAAGGTGTAAATACCCACCACCAGGTGGCTATAAATTTGAAAAAAATAATTAAGAATTTAGGAATCATTGAATCTAGTTAATTAGGAGACAAGAAAATATCTCCCATCTTTAGTCCTGGCAAATCGATTTTTGTCTTGAAGATTTAAAAGAATTGTGTTTTCTTTTACCATCCTCTGCTGTAACACCTTTTGCAATATCTCCTCTTTTTTTAAAGGTTTATTTGCCTCCCTCAAAATTTTAATGATAACATCTTTTACTGTACCTGGCTCGTAACCCCACTCCTTAAGGGCATATATTCCCCTTCCTATCAACACAAATAGATCGCTTCTTATTAGTTCATTATGAACACTTTCTGGCAGAACTTCTCTGTTTTGGAAAGGAAGATCGTTGATCCTCTTTGCAATTTCATAAAAATGAAGGGGTTCTCCTTCTCTTTTTAAAACAAGGTAAATTTTGTCTCTTAATCCTCTTGGGTTTACCTCCGGCCAAGAGGTAAGACCAAATAACCCTTCAGGAGACTGTGCTATATATTTTGAGATTTCAATGTATGAGAGAAAGATCTTCTCTTCAATTTTCTGGCGTGCTTTTCTTTTTAACTCTTCTAAAGGAAGTGGCTCTTTTATCTCTTCTAATTTTTCAATTGTAATGGTAATTGTTTTTTGGGCCTTCAAAACTGCTTTTTTTTCGATTGTCCAAAATGAGTAATGTTCTTCTGTTTCTTTAAACCGATTGAACCTGTCACCAATTGTTAAAAAGAAAAAAATAGACCCTCGAAAGCGTTCATCAGGAGCCATTTCTTGAAAAATCTTCTCTTCTTTTTTAAGACCACCGTTTTGTTGAAAATATTCTTCAATAATCTGAATTGGTTTTGCAAGTACTCTCTCATTTTTCTCCTTAATTTGATTCAATGTCGCCTCAATAATTTGCCTAACTCTCTCACGAGTGATACCTAAATCATTTCCAATCGATTGCAAAGTTTCAGATTCTCCTGTTTTAAGGCCAAAACGCCTTTCTAAAATTTCTTTTCTTCTTTGGTCCAAACCGTTTAAAAGAGATTCTATTGTTGTAAGATAAAGTTTCTCCATAATTTAAGATTTTGTAAGAGATTGAATTATTAAAACAAATAAAATGACCTTTGTCAAATCTCCCTGATTTTGCCCATGTACCTTCGTTTATCAATTACTTGGGCAAAATTAGAGAGCATTATTTCCTCTTTCTTTTGTACCACAAAACAAGTAATGGGCTTGCCAAAAAGATAGATGAATAAGTTCCTGAAACTATTCCTGTAATTAAAACCAAAGAAAAATCCTTTAGGCTTTCTCCACCAAACAAGAAAATAGCAATAAGAACAAAAAGTGTTGTTAATGAAGTGCTCACAGACCTTGTGAGAGTTTGATTTAAACTTATATCTACAACTTCTTCAAAATCTTTTCCCGTTCTTAAAAGATTTTCTCTAATTCTATCAAAAACTACTACTGTGTCGTTAACTGAATAACCAAAAATAGTTAAAAGGGCAGTCAAAATAGGAATAGAAAATTCTGTTAAATAAAGCTTACCCATTAAAGCCACTAATCCCAGTGAGATTAAAACATCATGTAAAAGAGCAACAACTGTGGCTATTCCATATTCAAAAGACCTCACCGGACGAGAAACCTGTCTAAAAGCAAAGGAGATATATAAAACAATTGCAATTATTGAAAGAACTGTCGCCCAGATGGCTTTTCTTTCTGTTTCTTTTCCGACAACGGCTCCTACTTTCTCAAACTCAATTTTGTCTGAATCAACGTTGGGATCGCTTGTGAAAATTTGAACAAGTTTTGCTTTCGTTTCTGGATTAATATCTTTTGTTTTTATCATTAAACCCTTCTCTCCTACCTCTCTAAAAGAAAATTGAGTCAGGCCTACTTGAGAAATTTTTGCGGAAACTTCTGAAATAGGAGGTCTTTTATCTTTGTATTCAACCCTCAAAACACTTCCCCCGGCAAAATCAATGCCTAAATTTAAGCCAAAATAAATAAGGAAAAAGATGCTTGCTGAGATCAAGAGTCCAGAGAAAATAAAATAATATTTTTTGTATCGTAGAAATGGAAACATTTTACCAGATTCTTTTTAATTTCTCTAACTTTGTATTGGCAAAACTTAAAAGAAAACTTCTTGTCACAAAAATTGCCGAAAACATGCTCACAAGAATACCAATACTTAAAGTTGTTGCAAACCCCTTCACAAAACTGGATCCAATTGTAAAGAGAATCAGCGATATTAATAAAGTAGTGAGATTACCATCTCTAATTGAGGGCCAGGCTCTTGAAAATCCTTCTTTGACAACATCAAGAAACATTTTCCCTTGTTTTTTTTCCTCTCTCATTCTTGCAAAGATTAGAATGTTCGCATCAACCGCCATTCCGATTGATAAGATAAAACCACCTATTCCTGCTAAAGTTAAAGTCACAGGAATTACTTTAAATAGAAAGAGAGTAATCGCTACATAAATAAGTAAAGCGACTGAGGCCAAAAATCCAGGGAATCTGTAAAAAACAATTAAAAATACAATTATCGCCAGAAAACCAATAATACCTGCTTTTAAACTCTTTTTAAGTGACAACATTCCCAAAGTAGCACCTACAGTTTTTTGAGAGATAAGTTCAATTGGAACAGGTAGGGCTCCTGCATTTAAATTGTTGGCCAATTCTTTTGCCTCTTTTGGCGTAAATTTACCTGTAATTATTGCCTTACCTCCTGTAATTTTCTCTTGTACCCTGGGGGCTGAAATTAAAACATTATCAATGTAAATGGCCAAAATTTTCCCCACATTTCTTTGGGTTAAGTCCTCAAAAATTTTAGAGCCCTCTTTGTTAAATTCTAGAGTTACAATTGGCTCGCCGGTGTTTTGGTCAAAAGCAACTTGAGATCTTTTTAAGAATCTACCACTAAGTTTGGTGCTTTTATAACAGGGATCCTGACCAAATTGAGAAATGAAACTCAAAATAAAATCTTTATTAAAACAAAGGGTATTTATATCCAAATCTTCTGGCACTTCCTTTATATTTTCTCTAATAATTCTCTCTCTCTCTTCTCTTGTTCTTTCTTCTTTAAACTCAAGATAAGGGGTTTTACCAATCTCTCTTATTGCCGCTTCTGGATCTTTAACCCCCGGAATTTTAACACTTAATCGATACCCCTGACTTGTTTCCACTGGTGTAATTTCTGCTTCTCTTACTCCAAAGATATTGATTCTGTTTTCAATTACCTCTTTCAAACCATCCATTGCCTCCCTCCAATCACTTTTTTCTATTTTGGAAAGATCGGCTTTGTATAAAAGTTCAACCCCTCCCTTTAAATCTAACCCTAACTGAAAGGGTTTCTCTATCATGTGGGGCAAATGCCATCCAAACTTTTGATTTATTAAATCAATTCCTCTATTAAAAGGTTTCGGATAATCAAAACAACCCAAGAAAATTGCAAGGATGATTAAAAAAATGCTTAGCAATCTGTAAGACTTGATAGACATTTAATCGATTGTACAATAAAATTTAAATTTATGCAAATCTCTTTATACAAAGCGTTGTAATAACATTGCCATGGCTTTTTTATTACAATACTTTTAGATAGCGGTCAAAAAAACGGCTACAATCCCGGTAAGAAAAATTCCATCAAAAACGCCTGCTCCCCCAATAGAAATTAAACCGGGGTATCGCTTTACCTTATGCAAATTTAAAAGGTCTGCCCCAATTAGCGTGCCAAGAGTACCAGAAACATAGGCACAGGGGGCGGGATTGGATGGAGCAAAAATTAACGCAAATAAAGCTGCAAAAATGGGCGGTATTAAAGCAGGCAGGACAATACCTCTGCCTGGAATTACTTTTGAGAAAGTTTTTGAGATAATTATCATAAAAAATAGAGATAAAAGAATAGGAAAGATGTTTGAGGTTTTTGTTAAAAGATAAAGAGATATTCCTAAGGGAATTAATGCTCCTCCTAAATTAATAGCCACCCCTTCTATTTCTTTCTGAGCATACTCAAAAGAGCCGAAAAAACTTTTGCGCACGGTTCTTTTTTTATACCGACCTAAAGGAATATTAATACCTGAACCAAAAAGCGTTAAAAGAAGCAATAAAAATGTCGTCTCTGGCGTTAAACCAAGTTTCTGAAAACTAAAACTTACAATATGAAAAAACCATACGAAAAACAAAAAAGGCAAAAACAAAAGAAGGGAAAAGAAAACTAAAATGCTTAAGGGAAGAAAATAAAACATTTTAACTTTTTACTCTTGTATTTATTAATTTTGAATTTTGTTGTCATTTTGCATTTTGAATTTTGAATTTTTATCATCCATATTTTGGCCAGCAGCATTTTTTGTATTTTTTTCCTGAACCACAGGGACAAGGATCATTCCTCCCGGGCTTTTTGCCAGAATAAGATGGCTGACGAAAAACTCTCTGTGGTTTTTCTATCTTATCTTCTTTCTTTGAAAGACCCAAAATACTTTGTAAAATTGCCTTATCAATCATTGAAAGTAGATTTTTGAAAATCTTATATCCTTCATTTTTGTACTCTACCAGAGGATCAATCTGCCCATAGGCTTTTAAGCGAACCTTATCTTTTAAATACTCCATTTCCTCTAAATGATTAACCCAAAAACTATCCATTATCCTGAGAGAAATAAACCTTACAATCTCCCAGAAATTATCTTTTGCAAATTCTTTTTCTTTTTTCTCTATTTCTTCTTCAGGTACCCCTGCTTTTTTACAAATCTCAAAAATCTTTTCTTTTAGTCTGCCTTCCTTAGCTTCTAGTATTTCCATCCTTTTCCTGTAAAATGTCTCTCGATGAATATTCATCACATCATCATATTCCAAAAGATGCTTTCTTAAATCAAAATTAAGTCCTTCTATTTTTCTTTGGGCAGATTCTATTAAGTGAGTCACTAATTTTGACTCAATAGGCTGACCTTCGGGTATTTTTAACCTCTCCATTAAATTCTTTACTCTTTCCCCTCCAAAAATTCTAAGAAGATCATCTTCCAAAGACAAGAAAAACTGACTTACTCCCGGATCTCCTTGTCTTCCCGCCCTTCCTCTTAACTGATCGTCTATTCTTCTTGCCTCATGTCTTTCTGTGCCTAAAACAAATAACCCTCCAAGTTCTTTCACTTTTTTAGCCTCTTTTTCATCTGGAGGATTGCCTCCTAAAACTATATCCACTCCCCTTCCTGCCATATTTGTTGCTATAGTTACCGCATGTAATTTTCCTGCCTGTGCTATAATTTCTCCTTCTCTCTGATGGTTTTTAGCATTTAGAATTTGATGAGGAATACCTTCTTTCTCAAGCAGTTTTCCTAAATATTCGTTTTTTTCAATAGAGCGGGTACCTACTAAAATTGGCTGTCCTTTTTTAAAACATGCTTTTATTTTTTCAACCACCGCTCTAAATTTTTCCTCCTCTGTCTTATAAACAATATCTGGCAAGTCTTTTCTTATCATGGGTTTGTTGGTGGGGACTATTATTACCTCAAGCCCATAAACTTTTTCAAATTCTTCTGCTGAGGTTGCGGCGGTTCCTGTCATTCCAGCCAATTTTTTGTACATTCGAAAATAATTCTGAAAAGAAATAGAGGCTAAGGTAATCGATTCTGGTCTTACCGGCACTCCTTCTTTTGCCTCAATTGCTTGATGCAATCCCCCTGACCATCTTCTTCCAGGCATAAGCCTCCCTGTAAATTCGTCTACAATAATCACTTCTCCATTTTTAACTACATAATCTCTATCTCTTTTAAATAAAACATGCGCCCTTAAGGCTTGTTCTAAATGATGTAAAAACCTTATCCCTTTTTCTTGATAGATGTTTCCAATCCCTAGAATTTTTTCTATTTTCTCAATACCTTGCTCTGTCAAAGTAACCGCTTTTTCTTTTTCATGAATCTCATAATCGGTATTTGGCTCAAGACGAGGAACGATTTTGGCAAATTCCTCATACATTTTTGAACTTTCTGTATCAGGGGCTGAAATTATCAATGGGGTTCTTGCCTCATCAATTAAAATAAAGTCAACCTCATCTATAATCGCAAAATTTAGTCCTCTTTGAACACGTTGATCAGGTTGATACGCCATATTATCTCTCAGATAGTCAAACCCAAACTCATGATTTGTCCCATAGGTTATATCTGCTGAATATGCTTCTTTTCTTGAGACGGGTCTTAAATAACTTTCCACCACCTTAAATCCTCCAACAAGATCTCTGATTTTGTCTCTTTCTCGTTGGTTTTCTTCTTTCTGATAATTCGGATCATAAATATAAGCCTTCTCATGTACAATACACCCTACCGATAATCCTAAAGCATAATAAATTTGCCCCATCCAGACAGTGTCTCTTTTGGCAAGATAATCGTTAACTGTCACAATATGGACTCCTTTTCCCTCTAAGGCGTTTAAATAAGCAGGCAAAGTTGCTGCTAAAGTTTTTCCTTCTCCTGTTAGCATCTGGGCTACTTTTCCTTCGTGTAAAACCATTCCTCCAATAAGTTGAACATCAAAATGTCTTTGTCCTAATGTTCTTTTGGCTGCCTCTCTTACAAGCGCAAAAGCCTCTGGCAAAAGATCATCCAGAGTTTCACCTTTTTGAAGTCTTTTTTTAAATTCTAAAGTCTTCTCCTTAAGTTGCTCGTCTCTTAGTTTCTCAAATTCTGGCTCAAGTTGATTTATTTTTTCTACTTTTTTTTGAGCCTTTTTGAGATATTTTTTATTTTCGTCTCCAAAAATTTTCTCTAAAATGCTCATGGTTTATTTTTTCATATTACACCCCTTTATTTTTTTGTAAAGAAAAGCCCCCACATAAAACATGTGGGGGCTTTGTTTAGAATTACTTATTTTCTTTTAAAAAACCGTAAGAGTCTATCTTTTCTTAACAACGCCCTATGAACTCGTGTAATCTCTTTTATCTTCCTTGCCCATCTTCTTGCCCGAGATATTCGTTTTCCTTTATATTTCTTTATTTCTCTTTGTAACTCATCTTTAATCTGGCAAATGGCATCTCTTAAATCATCGCTTACAGCCTCGGCTCTAATTATCTGTTTTGGCAAATAAAGCTGAGCCTCAGCCCTAAAAACATCTCCCTTTAAATGATGACGAGTAGTTTTGCCAATTTCTACATTAATCTCAAGATTTGGTTTTTCTTTAAAATATTCTCTTGATCCAAAGTCAACTAAAAATTTTTCAATTTCTCCTATTTTTTTCTCAACCCAAACTTTTAGGGCTTCATCTAATTCTATATTCGTAGCCTTAATATTTATCTTCATCTCTCTAAATTTCTATTTTTATCTTTTCTTTCTTCTGGAAGTTTTCTTTTTCTTAGAAGTTTTCTTTTTCTTGCTGCTAGTCTTTTTCTTTTTTCGACTAGCTTTTTTCTTCTTTGCCATAATTTTAAAATTTTTGTTTATATTTCGGCCTCCCTTATTCTATTTTCTCTTTTTTAAAAAAACGTGTCAATATGGAAAAATAGTAATTTCTTCTTTTAATTCAACTCCAAAGATTTTTTTGATTTTCTTTTTAACATGAGCAATCAATTTCTGAACATCTTTTGCTTTTGCATTACCTAAATTTACAATGAAATTAGCGTGTTTTTCTGAAACCATTGCATCGCCTATTTTTTTTCCTTTTAGGCCTGCTTTATCAATTAAATATCCTGCAGGAATTTCTCCTTTTTGAATAAAACTTGCCAATTCAGGAAATTTTTTCAATATATGCTTTTTAATTTTG
>CAZHBV010000009.1:9063-14517 GCA_964530855.1 uncultured Candidatus Saccharibacteria bacterium
AGATTTGAGATTTGAGATTTTTAAATATGCATCCTGCCGATGGATAATTTAAAGGTTGGGTCTCTCTTCTTATTCTTAGAAATTTTTTCATTTTCTCTTTAATCTTCTCTTTGTTCCCTTTTTTGAGCCTCAAAATAACCGAGACAATAATTAAATTTTTCTTATGCTTAAATATACTATCTTTGTATTTAAAATTACATTCTTTTCTTAATAATTTTCTAATTTTGAAATTTTTTAAATCTAAAACCTCCACCTGCTTCACTAAATCTCCTATTGCTTTTCCAAAAGCACTTGCATTACCATAAACTGCTCCACCAATTGTTCCGGGAATACCAACAGCCCATCCTAGCCCAGAAAGGCTGTGTTGTTGTGCTTTTTGAACTAATAGAGAAAGCGGTACGCCTGCTTCAGCGTCAATGATGCAATTTTTAATTTCTAATTTTTCATTTTTAATTTTTATTACTAACCCTTCAAATTCTTTATCTGAGAATAAAACATTGCTTCCTCCTCCCAAAATAAAAAAAGGCAAGTTAAGTTGTTTTGATGCCTTGATTGCTTTAATAATCTCGTTTTTTGTTTTAGCAACAAAAAAATATTTTGCTTTCCCTCCTATTTTAAAAGTTGTGTAATCTTTAAGAGAAACGTTTTCTTTAACTCCAGGGAGCAAATTTTTTATTTTTTTTTGTTTTTTTCTTTGCATTTTACCCTCCCAAATTTTTTGAAAAATTTGGGAGGGTAAAGGGCCTGGGCAGTTGACCCCGATCTAGGTCTTTGGTGGGTGCTTACACCCAGGCCCGATTTTATTATAGAAAAAAACTAACCACACAACAAGGATGGTTGTCCAACTATCTTGAACTTCTAAACCGTTGTAATAAAAAAGCCATGGCAATGTTATTACAACGCTATTTTCTCAAACCAAATTGCTGTAAGAGAGCCTTATCGTCCCCTATATTTCTTGCTACTATTAACCTTACTTCTTTTTCTGAAAGACCAAAAAATTTGCGAAGAACTTCAATCTCTGCTCTGCAGTCAAAAGGGTATATCCATACACTTTTTTGAAGAGGCAAAAAGCCTAATTCTTTTAGCTTGCCTCTAAAGGCCTCTCGATAAGTTTTCTTTAATTGGGAGATATCAAAAATGACAATTCGCCATTGTCTATCCCATTTCTTAGGCCTGCTAATTTTTAAAGAGTCAATCTGCAACCAACCCGCTTTCTCTTTACCTTTTTCAGTTAAATATACATAGAGCTGATTGCCCTTATATTTAAATTCCAAATACCCCTGTTTTTTAAGATTATAAAATACATCTTTAATTTTCTTTTTGGGATATTTTTTTAACCCTAATCCTAAAAGTTCCTTGTATAAATTTAGCCAAAAATAAGGAGAATTTCCCGCTATGCAAACGGCACCTGCGATTGCTAATGTTTTGAAAACGTCTCTTACAATTGCCGATTTTGGTTTTCTAAAATAGTATTTATACTTTTTTATGCTCATTAATCAAATTATATCAAAGAAAGCGTTGTAATAACAAGGCCATGGCAATGTTATTACAACGCTAGTAGATCGAAATTGAAACAAAAAAAATAGATAGCAAAAGGCCTCCAAAAAACCAGGAGGCCTTTTGCCGACCATAGACCGGGTTTTGACACCCACCAATTGTATTTTATCAAAATAAATCTTTTTGTCAAGAAAAAAAGGGGCCTTTATGGCCCCCTGTATCGCACTGTTCTCACCTCCTTTATTTTCTCCAACTCTTTACTATTAGGGAGAAACCTCCAATTCTTAAAAGGGTTTCCTGACACTCTAAATTGTTTGCCGACGATACTTCCTATTTCTTTGTCACAATCCTCACAGATAACCGGGGAGTGTATTAGGTTGGTTCCTCCACAAAATGGGCATCTAAATATATGAGAGTTCGCAGTAAACACCCATTTCTTTTTTCTTTTCAAAAACACTTTTTTGAGTATCATCCTCCCACCATTTTCTCCCTGGATTTCTACATAGATCTTCCGCATCCTTCCCTCCTTTAAAAATAAATGTGCAATATAAACTATTATTAGATAATTTCTAAATCTTGTCAAATTTAATAATTCAAAAATTTGGCGGTCCATGTCTTCTGCTTGATAAGTTTTGAAGGTGGGCCTTCAAAAACAATCCTTCCTCCTTTATCTCCACCTTCAGGTCCTAATTCAATTATCCAATCTGCTTCTTTTAAAACTTCAGGGTTGTGTTCAATGATTACAACCGTATTATTTTTTTCTACTAATCTTCTTAAGACAATTAATAATTTTTTAATATCATCAAAATGCAATCCTACTGTTGGCTCGTCTAGAATATATAGAGTTTTACCTGTCTCTCTTTTTGAAAGCTCATAAGCAAGTTTTATCCTTTGAGATTCTCCGCCAGATAAGGTAGTTGAACTTTGCCCTAATTTCAAATAACCAAGACCGATGTCGCAAAGAAGTTGAAGTTTGTCTTTAATCTGAGGAATATGTTTAAAAAATTCAAGCGCTTCTTGAATCTCCATATCCAAAACGTCTGCAATATTTTTTCCGTTATATTCCACTTTCAAAACTTCCGGAGTAAATCTTTTGCCCTTACAAACTTCACATTCAACATAAACATCTGGCAAGAAATACATCTCAACTTTTTTAAATCCCTCGCCATTACAGGCAGGACACCTTCCAAACTTGGTATTAAAAGAAAAGTATGACTGATTATAACCTCTTAATCTTGCCTGATAGGTTTTGGCAAAGAGTTGACGGATTGGAGTAAAAACATTTGTATAGGTTGCAGGGTTTGAACGGGGAGTTCTTCCAATTGGTGATTGATCAACTAAAATCACTTTGTTTATAAACTCAAGTCCTTTTATTTGATCGTATTCTCCTGGGGTAATTCTTTTGTGATGATGAATCTCTTTTAAAAGTGCTTTTGCTAAAGTCTCAATAATTAAAGTGCTTTTGCCAGAACCAGAAACTCCTGCCACACAAACGAATTTTTCCAAAGGAATTTTTAAATGAACATTTTTTAAGTTAAATTGCCTCGCCCCAATCAATTCTAACCATTTTGTATCTTTGTTAATTTCTCTTTGGTTAAAATCAGTTTTAACTTTGATTTTTTCGGCTAAATAAAGCCCGGTTAGAGTTTTACTTTTCAAAAGTTGTTTATATGTTCCCTCAAAAACAATTTTTCCCCCATATCTCCCTGCTTTTGGCCCAATTTCTATAATCCAATCTGCATTTTCAATTACTTTTTTGTCATGTTCAACAACAATAACAGTATTTTTCTGCTCAACAAGCTGCTTAAGCGCTTTAACTAATCTATCAATATCTCTCTGATGAAGCCCGATTGTTGGCTCATCTAAAACATAAATTATTCCTGACAATCCTGATCCAAGCTGACAGGCAAGCCTTATTCTTTGGTTCTCCCCTACCGAAAGCGTTGTTGCCTCCCTTGCAAGATTAATATACTCAACCCCTACATCAATTAAAAAGTTTAATCTTCTTTGAATTTCTTTCAAAAGAGGCTGGGCAATTTTTTGCTGGGTTGGGGTAAGTTTTTTGGGAAGAGATTTGAAAAACTCTAAAGCTTTAGAAATTGGCATCGAGCACACCTGGTATATATTCTTTTTGTCAATTTTTATTGCCAAAGCCTCTTTTCTTAATCTCGCTCCTTTACATTTTGGACAAATAACTTCAACCATATATTTTGAAATTTCTTCTCGAATATAATCGGAGTCAGTCTCATGATAAAGTCTTTCCATTCTTGGGATTATTCCTTCCCAATCAGTTCTTCCGCTTGTATCTCCATAGAGAATTATTTCCTGATGTTCTTTTTTAAGATTTCCAAAAGGTTTTGTCATTGAAAAACCAAATTCTTCAGCAACCTCCTCAATCTGCCATTTTTGATAAGGAACGCCTAACGAACGCAAAGAGAACCTGCTCAATGAATACCAGGGTAAAATTGCGCCCTCGGCTAGTGATAAACTTTCATTGATAATAAGTTTTGGATCAACTTTCAAAAGTTTGCCTAACCCTTGACAGTAGTCACAAGCCCCATATGGACTATTAAAAGAAAAAAGTCTTGGCTCAATTTTTGGCAAGGAAACTCCACATTTTGGACAAGCTAAAAGTTGAGAGAAAATTTCTTCTTTTGTTTCTTTTTGTCTTTGATAAACAACCTTAATCCTCCCCCTTCCTATTTCAAGCCCTTTTTTAGTAGAATCTAAAATTCTGTCTTCGGCCTCCTTTAAAAGATGTTTTATTTTTTTCTTTTTATTGGAAAATGCTTCTTTTTCTCTCTTTGAAAATTTCTTTTTGGTTAAATCTTCTTCTAGACACTTTTTATACTCCTTTAAGTTTATCCGGTCCACCAAAACCTCGATCGTATGAAACCTTTTTTTATCTAAGGTTTTTTCTTTTGCTTCTTCAATTGGATATAAAATTCCATCAATTCTAACTTGAGGCCAGCCCTCTCTGGCAATCTCTTCAATCACCCCTTTATGTTCTCCTTTTTTTCTCTCAACAACCGATGCAAAAATTGAAACCCATCCTGAAAGCGCTATTTCAAAAATCTTTTTGGCAATTTGATGAGGAGTTTGTGAGGAAACCTCTTTCCCACAAATTGGACAATAGGGCTTTCCAATGTGGGCAAATAAAAGCCTTAAATAATCATAAATCTCTGTGATGGTTCCAACAGTTGAACGAGGATTGACAGAGATTGTTTTTTGATTGACTGCAATTGTTGGAGATAAATGCTCAATTTTCTCTGCATCTGGCTTTTTTAATCCTCCCAAAAATTGCCTTGCGTAAGCAGATAAACTTTCAAGATACCTTCTTTGCCCTTCTGCATAAATTGTGTCAAATGCTAAAGATGATTTACCAGACCCGGAAATACCACAAATTACCACCAACTTATTCTTTGGGATTTTTAAACTAATATTTTTGAGATTGTGGACTTTTACTCCTTTGAGTTCTATGAAATCTTTTTCCATACATCTCTTCCCCCACCTTTATCCTCCCCCTCTCCATTGGGGAGGGGGAGGATTTAAGAGGGGCGGGGTTTAAATTTAAATCATTTATTATACCTTAATTTGTCAAACTTTTGAAGAGTAATAACTTAATTGTGGGTTGTATCTATAGAAAAAGAAAAAACCGGCCAGCCTCAGCTGACCGGCTCAACCGTTTATGAAAAATATTGCAAGGTCGAACCTTGCAACGGTTTATTCTTCTAAATAAAGAGAGTGGGCGGTATTCTAAAAAAACTGGGCGAGGTTGAACCTCGCCCAGTTTGGCACCTCGCCCAGCTTGGCAACGCCCAGATGACTATAAAAAGAGCCGATTAGATGATCGGCTCAAGCAATTCTCTTAATTTCTTCCTGAAAAAATTTTTTAATCTCTCTCCAAGAAACTTTAATCAACATTTTGGGCATCGGGTCTTTTTCTGCATCTTCAAA
>CAZHBV010000010.1:0-13591 GCA_964530855.1 uncultured Candidatus Saccharibacteria bacterium
CTCTTTCTCTCATTTTCCTTGCTGCTACCACATGCGGAGAGACAAGTTTATATTCTTCAATTGGTTTTGTTAAATCTTCATAAATTGTTAAATCTCTTAGAGAGATTTTTTGCTCTTTTAGATTTTTAATAACTTTTTTAACATACTTTTTTGCCCCATCAACGTCTTCTTTATTTAAAACAAAATCTAACACCTCCCTTTGAACTTCTTTTGCCAAATTACACCAATCTCTTCTTACAGTCTCAAGCCCTCTTATTAAAAGATTTCCTTCTTTGTCCAAAAGAGCATATCTTTTTTTAGCCGCTCCCGGAGCAGCACCTTTTGGAATAAAAATACCTCTTAAATAAACACCTTGCAAATCTAATTCCATCATTCCGGGTAGTTTATTATTAATATATCTCAAAAATTTCTCTGATTCTTTTTCTATATCGTCTTTTGCCTTCACAAAAATTGAATCGGTATCTCCATAAACTACAGTTAAACCAAATTTTTCGGCTTCTTCAATAATCCTTCCAATCCAATATCTTCCAAATGCTGCTGCGCTCTCAGCACACTCTTTACAGTAATAACGAGAAGCAGGAAATCCCATATAGCCATAAGTAGCATTGAGAATAGTTTTTATTGCAAATTGACGGTTGGCCAAAGTCTCATATTCAATCGAATCTCCCTTCAATTTTTTAAGTTGTGCCTTAATTTCTAATCTCTTTTTCATTAAATCTTCTAAAACATCGGGGATAAACCCTTTTTTCTTTTTGCAAAACCAATAGTTAAGCCCGGGCACCTTAAAACCATTATCCTTGCAACATTTACATTTAAAAGTTTCGGGCGAAATATTAAAAGTAATGATAATGCTTGGATAAGAGGACCTAAAATCTAAAACCGCTAAGTTTTTATGAATTCCCCCAATTGGTTCTTTAACAAATCCTCCGGCAAAAGTGAATCGCTTTCTTTTTAAAATTTCATCAAATTTTGGCTGGTTTGGTAAAAGTTCGTTTTTTTCGTTTGCTTTTTTCAAAAGATGCCATTCAACAAGTTGGCTGTAGGTCATTCTTGAAACATCAAAAATCGTCTGTCCTACAATTTTTGAAAGTTCAAAAATCTGGGGAAGTAAAATTTTGCCAAGTTTTAAAGTAAGTTCGCTATCTTTTTTGCAATACTCGGCCAATTTCTCTAAATTTTTCTCCCTTCTCCACGCCTCAATTATCTCCTCAAACTCAAATTGAATTTTTTGATCTCTTAAAATCTCTCGCGCCACTGCATCTAAAGTTAATACTTCGGTCTGTAAATTAGGCGAGAGAATATTTTGAATGAAATTAAAAAGGTCTATATGAACAATACCGTTCAACCTTGCTGCTGAAATTCTTGCTCTTCTTGCAAACCTGGTTTCCCGATTATCTCTTGAAATTGTCAATTTAACTTTATTTTTTTGGCATCTTTCATCTAAAACTTCAAAATCAAAAGAATCGCCATAATAAGTAAGAATAATGTCTGAGTTTAATTTTTGGATTTCTTCAACAAATCTTTTTAGAAGTTCTTTTTCATTTTGGACTACCTCAACCCATTTTGGATATCTTGCTTTTTTGTAAGTGAAAACTTTTTGATAATTTTCTGATGCAATCGAAACCATTATTACCTTCCTTTCTCCTTTTTCCTCATAGGTTTCAATATCAAAAGCAAGAATTTTTAACTTAGGTTTATCTTCAATGTCTAAAGGGTGGATCTTTGTAGGGAAAATTGCTTTGTCAACTCGAAAGTCAGGTTTTACTTCCCTACCCTCAACTTCAATCCAAGAGGCACCATTAATTTTTTTATCCATTAAAAATTTCCGATAGAAGTTTATCTCATATTCATATTCATTAATTACCGATCCCGACCCTCCCCTTTTCTTTTCCAAAATCTTTATCAGGTCTCTCGCTTTTTGAGTATGAGAGGCTAAAAAGCAGGTAATTTGAATCACTTCTTTTTCTTCTCCTTTAAGTTTTCTTTTTGTAATTTTTATGTCTTTTATAGATTGTTTGGCCTTTTTTAAAATTTCCTCAATTTCTTTTTTGGCTTTTTGTGAATTAGCAGGATAAACAAAAAAATAAGGATAATAATCTTCTACAAACAAAACTGTCGTTTCCCCTTCCTTTGTTTTTCCCCAAATTCTTATAATTGAGCGATTTTGTCTTTTTGTATAATCGCAATCTAAGATAAATATTTCTTTTCTCATAATTTTTGTAATTCTTTTTGAATTTCCTCTTTTGTTTTTTCAGGAAAAAGTTTTTGGATTTCTTTTTCCTTTTCTTTTATCAATTGATTTTTCCTCATCTTTTTTAGAACTTTTAAATAAAGAAGGTGTGAGTAAAAATTTCTTTTCTCTATTTGAATGGCAGAATTTGCTGCAGAAAGAGCCCCCTCATATTCTCCCTGAAGAATTTTGTTTTCAACTAGATACCACCAAGCGTATAGATTTTTTGGGCCTAGTTTTATAGCCTTGTTTAATAACTCCTCTGCTCTTTTTAATTTTTCTCTGTCTTCATTCCCAAAATAATTATATGTTTTGGCAAGTAAAATCATACTATAATAATCACATGGCACTTCTTTAATATTTTTTTCAAAATTTTTAAGGGCAAAATCAACTTCTTTTTTTGAGGCTTTCCCTTCAGAAAAAAGGTCCTTTACCTTAAGAGCATATCTTTCCCTTGCCTGATATCTTCCAAACAAAGAAAGTCTTTCTATTTTATTAAAGATTTCCATTCTTTGCGATGAGGAAAGATTTTTGCTCAAAATGCAAGCCATTAGGTAGGCAGATCTTGTTTGGTTTATTGGAAGATAATAAAAAAGAAAGGAAAATATAAAAAGAAAAAAAATGGCGGCAGCAATTTTTAATACTTCTACTCTTTGAGGTATTAGGGCAATTTCTTGGTCCAAAGAAACCAGATAGCCAAGAGTAAAGAAAAAATAAAAATAACTTGATGGGGTGTCAAATACTGTAAGATTTTGAAAAAAATAGGCCAGAAGAAGACCAAAGAAGCAAGAAAATGTTCCAAAGGTAATTTTTTGCTTTAAAAAATTTTTAAAAAGAAAATAAAAAGCATAGACAAAAATTGCAAGATAGAAAAGAAGGCCCAAAATTCCTGAAGATATAAGAGTCTCAAATATAATGTTATGTGCTTTATCAAAACGAACTTCCCCACCTCCTTCTGGTAAAAATAAGGCCGGGTTAAAATGTCTCACATAAACTAATTCAAATGTCTCTGGCCCAAAACCTAAAATCGGTCTTTCTTTTATAGCCTCCAAACTCCCTTGCCAAACTATGAATCTTGCTTTCATTCCATAAGGAATAAGAATTTTTTGAACTATACTTTCGGGCCAATGAAGTAAAACCAAGAATACCAAAATAAAAAGTGTAATCAAAACTAATATGACTTTTTTTATTAGGTTGAGTTTAGTTTGAGTTTTAAAACAAAAATAAAAAATAAAAATTAAAATTAAGCAGGAGAAAGTAGACAGGGTAGCAGCCCTTGCTCCACTTAAGAAAAGAGCAAAGGCAGAAAAAAATGCGCCCAAAAAACCGATAAATCTAATCTCCTTTTTTTCAAAAATAAGAAGTTTTTTTGGCAAGCGTCTTTCTAAAATAAGATACAGAGAAAAAAAGAAAACAAAAACAAGATATGTTCCCAAAAAAGAACTGTTTCCAAAAGTAACCCCGCTTTTGAGATTGTATTTATCCAAAATACCAAAATATGACCCTATAAGGCATAATGAAATTGAAGAGCCTACAATGGACGAGAAAAGAAAAAATTCTTGCCATTGATTTATCTTGAACAATATTGATGCTATTATCAAAAAACCAAAAAGATGCAGCAACAATATTGTACTTGTTGAACGATCAAACTTGCCAAAAAAACTCAAAACGGGATTTATGCTTTCTGCGGAGGCAATACACGATAGTAAAACAAAGCCGATTGTAAAAATAAGGAGGGGACTTATTTTAAGAAATCTAGGCTTTTTGAGAAGAAACAGAAAAATGCCAGAGAATATAATAATTTCTGTAAGGGCAAGAATATAAAGATATTTTGAAGTAATAAATCCAAAATAAAAAGGAGCAATGATGTATGGATTGAGCAACAAAAGATATGTAGCAATTAAAATTAAAATTTCCAAAAAATTTCTTATTATTATTGTCTGACTCATATTTGATTAGAAAGGCAATGGAGGATAAAATAAAATAATGAATTTGGGATTATCCTTCAGAAGAAATTTTTTACTCTTTGGAGATATTCTTCTATTCCTTCTTGCTTTAATTATATCTCTATTGATAGGGTTTGGAAAAGATTTCAACTCTCATGTTTTTTTACGACATCTCTTTCCATTCTCCATGCTCCTTCTTTTTTGGCTTTTCTTTTTTTCGATAGAGGGAGGATATGATCTTTATGCCCTAAAAAATAATCTCTCATTGATTGGAAAAGTGGTTTTTCTTTTTATTTTTGTTATTGTTTCTTCCTCTTTGTTTTTTTATTTTTTTAAAAATTTTCAAATTACCCCTAAACAAAATTTGATTAATTTTTCTCTTATTTTCTGCCTCTTTATTTTTTCTTGGAGAAAGCTGGCTCTTTCTTTGTACTCAAAACACTTTCAATACAAAATAGTTATTTTGGGGGTCAATCGGTGTTCAAAAAAGTTAGCCAATCAATTAATTAAAAATCCTCAATTAGGCTGGCGTTTTAAAGGATTTGTTAACCAAAAGAATCTCAAAAAAATAATAAAGTCAGGAGACAAGATAGACATTAATCTTTTAGTTTTGGCAGAAAAATTTAAAATAGACAAAGAAAAGGAAAATCTTTTTTTTGATCTCCTTTCACACAAAGTTGATATTTTAAACTTGGACGAAGTTTATGAAATAATTTTTCAAAGAATACCTGTTGAATTTATAAATTATTCCTGGTTTATTAATAATCTCAAAGAAGGAAAAAAAGAGTTTTTTGATAAAACAAAAAGGGTATTAGATATAATACTCGCCAGCCTCATTTTAATTGCAACATCATTTTTATGGCTTCTAATTGCTATAGCAATAAAGTTAGAAGATAAAGGTCCTGTTTTTTATAAACAAAAAAGGGTAGGTAGAGACAAGACAGTATTTTATTTAATCAAATTTCGCTCAATGGTTCCAAATGCAGAAAAGAACGGTCCTCTTTGGGCAGAAAAAAATGATCCTCGGGTAACAAAAGTTGGGAAAATTTTAAGAAGGACGCACTTAGATGAACTTCCTCAAATGATCAATGTATTGAAAGGAGATATTTCATTGGTAGGGCCAAGGCCTGAGCGGCCTGAGTTTGTAGAGAAATTAGAAAAAGAAATACCTTATTATCATCTTCGTCATATAATTAAACCCGGATTTACCGGTTGGGCCCAAATAAAATTTAGATACGCAAGATCTGTTATAGACAGTCTGGAGAAATTTGAATATGATCTTTATTATATAAAAAACAGGTCTTTTGTTTTAGATATCTATATTCTTTTGAAAACTTTTGGTCTACTTTTTAGAGGTTAATTCGCTCTTGCAGATATTCCAAACTTTAGAGAGAACTGAAAGAGATGTTTTAACTCTCGGTTCTAGATCATAAGCATATTTTGCAAGAGAAAAAGCGGTTTTACAATCTTTTTTAAAAAGTTTAATCTCTGCAAGCAGCCAATATCCTTGTTGATTTTGGGGACTTATTTTAATTGCCTTCTCTGCATTTTCTTCTGCTTTTTCTATAGTATTCTCGTTAAAATCTCTTGCTAAAACTAAATAGATATCGGAGAGCAAGAGAGAGGACTTTAGGTCCAATGGGATTTCTTTTTGAGTTTTCTCAAGTTCTTTTGCTATAAACTCCCCTTCTTCTTTTGAGGCTTGCTTTTTTGAAACAAGAGATAAATAAGTCTTAGCAAGATAAACCCTCATTTGATATATAGAAAATGGAGTCATTTTTGAGATTTTTTCAAAAAGGCTCATCCTTTCTTTGGAATCTAACAAGTTTATATCTTTTACAAACAAAGAGGAAGCCTCTGCAGGCAAAATTATAAATTTCAAAAACGAAAATGAAAAAAGAAAAAGAATTAAAACGCTCACAATGGATTTAATTACTAAAGATTTCTCCGGGCCTTGTGTTTTTTGGGGCCCTTTCAAAGAAGAGGCTACAAATCCAAGAGTTAGGAAGAAAAAAAGTAAACTAGTTGGCATATCAAAGACAGTTAAATTTTGAAGAAAATAAGCCACAAGTAAAGAGGTAAAGATGCTTGCCTTCCAAAAATCTTCTTTTGTTTTTTTTCTAAAATATCTCTGCCATAAAATGCTAAATGAAAAGAAGTATAAAGAAAGGTAGGCAAGAAGGCCAAAAATTCCACTTTCAATTAGAGTATCAAAAATAATGTTATGGGCCCTATCAAACCAAATTTCTCCTCCGCACTCTTTTAAAAAGAAACATGGGTTAAAATATCGGGCGAAAACTAAATCAAAGTTTTGAAGCCCCCAACCCAAAATAGGCCTTTCTTTTGCTCCTTTTAGGGCCATTTCCCACACCAAAGGTCTTGCTTTTGAGGCCATTTTTGCAAGTTGGTTTTGGGCTATGCTTTTGGGAACACAAAGAAGAATTACGCCAAAAACAATAGCAAAAAGTGTAACAAAAAGGGCTGCCTTCCCAAGAAATTTTATTTTAGGATTTGGCCAGCAAAAACTTATATAAAAAAGAAAAACTAAAAATAAACCTGCGCAAAAAGAATAAGATGCTGCCCTTGCTCCGCTCAAAAACAAAGAAATAGAAAGAAATAAAAATACTACAAAGACAAAAATAGACATTTTCTTTTTTTTGTAAAACAAAGCAATTAGGTAGATTGCAAAGAATATATTAAACAAAAGATAGGTGCCCAAGAAAGAACTATTTCCCAATGTTGAGCCGCCCCTTGAGGCAAGAGAAAAACCACCTTCTCCTAAAAAACGGTTTGCTAGTTCAATAAGTGAGACAACCGTCGCTATTAAAATTGAGGTGAAAAATATCCTTATCCAATCTTTCTTTTTTAAAACAGAAACAAATGCAAAAATTAAACCAAAAAGATGAAGATAAAACAAAAACCCTGTCATCCTCTCACAATTTGAGAAAAAACTTTTTGAAAAAGAAGCGGAAAAAATTGTTGATAAAAAGAGAGCAAAAATAAACAAAGCGATGCTTAAAATAATAAGATTAAAAGAGGGTCTATATTTTGGGAAAAATAAAATTAAAATTAAAAAGGCAGCAATAATTATTTCAGAGAGAGCCATTATATAAAACCCTTTTGGAGAAACAAAAGGAAAGAAGAAATGCCTACTCACCACCAAAGGAGCAAACAACAAAAGAAAGATTCCTGTCTTAATAATAGTCAAAAGAATTTTTTCGGAAGTCTCTTTAGTTCTTCTCATAATCTTTCAGGATTTATTATTTAGCCAATCTCTGTAAAGTTTTTTTAGTAAACGTTGACTTTTTAACAATTTACAGTTGATTTTGTCTACCGTCAAAAAAAGTTCAGGTTGAATATTAAGTCTCTTGCAAAAATGAATCAAATTTTTAAGATCTTTAGGAAGACATTTCCCTCCAAATCCCCGATACCCTTGATGGAAAATTTCCAAATGACTCCTTCCAATTCTTGTTTCATGTTCTATAACCTCTCGGACTGTTTCATAATCCGCTCCTATTTGGGAACAGAGATCATAAATTTGGTTAGCAAAGATTACCTTTGTGGCCAAAAATGCATTCACGGTATATTTTATAACCTCAGTCTCTGTGGCCGGGATTGTGACGTTATACTTCCCTTCGGGAAGCAACTTTAATATTAAAGGAGCATACTTTTTGGACTTTTTAGTATAACCAACAATTTGGAGATCCGGATATAGAAAAGTTTTTAAAGGATCTGCCTCCCTTAAGAATTCTGGATTTACAAGAAAATAATGATTTTTGAAGGTTTTTTGAAACTTCTCTGTTGTCTTTGGAGGAACAGTAGATTTGATAACAAAAATTTTACCTTTTAGGGTTTTAAAGAAATTTAAATTTTCCCTTAGGGCTGATAAATCTGCCCCTCGGCCTTGTTTAAAAGGAGTTGGTAGGCACAAAAAAATAATGTCGCTCTCTTTGAGATCTTCTAGTCTCCCAATATTTTTAAATTTATCATACCCTAACACAGGAAATTTTTTCTTTTTAAACCAATTATAAATTTGCCCTCCTACCACTCCCAAGCCTATAATTCCTATTTTAAAGCTCTTTTTCATATTTTATTTTTTATAAATTTTCTGAAACCATTCTTTTGTCTTTCTTATTCCTTTCTCTAAAGCAACCTTCGGAGACCAATCCAAAAGTTCTTTAGCCAGTGTAATATCGGCCTTTGTATGCTTAACATCCCCCTCCCGAGGAGGGAGATATACTACTTTGCCTCCAATTAAGTTTGCTAAATAGTTTATTGAGTAGCCTTTTTCCATGCCAATATTAATTACCTCTCCTCCTTTTATTTTCTCACTAAACGCTGCTTTGGCTGTTGCTTCTATCACATCAGTGATATAACAAAAGGCTCTAGTCTGTTTTCCGTCTCCGTAAATTGTTAGAGGCTGGTTTTCTGCTCTCTGTTTTAAAAATTTCCCAATAACGAGGCTGTATTCTGAGTTAAAGTCCATCCGGGGGCCATAAACATTAAAATACCTAAGGGAGACAATAGGAATCTTATAAAATTTGACAAATAATTTAGCAAATTGCTCACCTGCCCATTTTTGAAGTCCGTAGGGAGAGATAGGCTTCGGAAGAAAGTTCTCTTTGAGAGGAAGGTTTTTTTGCTCCCCATATACACTAGAGGATGAGGCAAAAATAACTCTTTTTGCCCCACAGTCTAAGGCTGCCTTAAATATATTAACTGTACCTGTAATGTTTACTTTGGTGGTCAAAACAGGCTCTTTAACAGAAAGTGGAACCCTTGGAAGGGCGGCTAAATGAAAGACTATCTCTGGTTTCTCATCTTTAAAAATTTGTAGAATCTCTGGAGAACAAATGTCTATTTTATAAAACCTGGCCTTCTTATTAAGATTCTCTTTTCTGCCAGTGAGTAGATTATCAATTACTGCCACCCTATGGTTTTTTTCAATTAAATAATCTACAAGATGAGATCCTATAAAGCCTGCTCCTCCGGTAACAACTATTTTCATAAGATATAAATAAATTCTTTTGGAAATTTTTTAAAAATTAATGGAGATATTTGTTTCCACTAAGAATTTGGTTAATTTTTGTTCTGGTTTTTGGACCCACAAAGCCAGTGCCATTTTCCAGCCCAAGCGGTTCTAAAATTTCTTCTTTGTATTTTTCTTGGAAGCGCACAACCGCCTGTTTTGTAAGTTTTAAAAAGTTGCCAGTAACAAGCCCCTCGGGGTAGATATCTTTTCCTTGACTCTTTAAAAATTCCTGCAAACATCTTACTTGAGGATCATTCATCATTCCATAGTAGAGGTTTTTAGTTATTTTTTTGCAACTGATACTCTGCTGTGTAAGTAATTCATTTAATAATCTTTTGAGTCTCAATATTTCTTGCTGTAATTCTTGAATTTTTGCTCTCAATTCTTCAATTGTCATTTGATTTATAGGCTTTGTAGGTTGTTCTTGGGAAGAAGGTTTTCCAGAAACTGTTGAAATATCTATTTCAAAATGATAGGTTGATTCGTTGTTTTTAAAGCCAGAACTCTTGTATTCGACAGTTGGAATAAGAATTAAAGAAATATTCTCTTTAGCAAAGGTAGGTAAAGAGATTGTTTTTGACTCCTTTGGAATTTCTAATTTCTCTATTGAGACCTCCGTGCCGTTTTTCTTAACAATATAAGGAACAACAATGTTTGGGGCATCTATATTTTTAATTTCTATTTCGAGACCTTTGTTGCCCCCAATAATTTTAAACCAGCGTGCAGACCAGTTCTTGATATTATAAACTAAAGAAATTTTTGTTTTGTAAGTAGTTGGCAGAAAAACCAGGGTGGGGGTAACTCTTAAATTCTGAAGATTCTCATTTTTGTAACAATAAAATGAGCCATAGGAGCAATCATTTAAGTAAATAGCCAGAACCCAATCTAAAAAAATATCTTGAAAAGTTTTTTCAAAACCATTTTTTTTCAAGGCGTAATTTATTGCCTCAATCCCTGTTTTCTTCGTATGCAAAGAGTCTTTAAGAATTTCTATTCCATAATGGTCTACTAAATATTGGGTAAATAAGTTTACTATTCCATAGTCTGCCTTCTTGTTTTTCCATTCACACAGAGAATCGTTGGGAGAGTTTAGAAATTCTTTTATTCTCGCCTCTAGATTGCTTCCTTGAAGTTGATCGTCGTATCCAAGAAGGGTTGGTGAGTAGTCTGCTCGTGCTTCATTTAGCCAGACTTCCTCTTGAGTCCCAAGTAGTTTCTCTTTTTGATAAAAGGTAATTAAATGGGTAAATTCGTGCGCCAGGTAACTTTTTATTAAAGAGTTTGGTAAGTATTTTACATTTAAATAAATCATCTCTCTCTGGTTAGATTCTGGCGCTTGCACTTTTAAATATTCATCTATACTTCTGTTGTAACCCCCGACTTCTTCTCTCATCTGATGAAATAAAACCGTAATCCGATAATCCTTATCTATTCCCGGTTTCCATTCTGGACCATAAATACTGGTTAAGGTTGGGTAGATTTTTTTATCAAATTCTTCAGACAATGCTACGATATTATCCAAAACCTCCTGCTTTTCTTGATCAGACAAGGTATTCCACCACTTATCTTCTATATAAAAATAGGCTTTAACTCCAATATGGCGTAAAGTTGCAGAGAGCGTTTCTCTGTGTGATATATCATAACTAGACTCAACAAAAAAATTAACTTTCTGCAAAAATGTATCAGCAAAAACAAAATTTGGCAGAATTACCAAAACTGCCGCACAAATTACCAATAATTTTCTTCTTTGGGTAAAAATTCTCGATTTCATCATAAGGTTTTTCTATTTTACTATAAAAAAATTTCTTTGAAAACAAACCCCATTTTAAAATCGATTTTTGTAAAGTTCCTGATAAATTTTCTCTGTTTTTTCAAGCATTTTATCTAAAGAAAACTCTTTTTTTGCTTTTTCTTTTGCTCTTTTGCCCATTTTTTCAATTAAAGGTGGATTTTTTAATAATTTCTCCAAAGCATTTTTTATTCCTTCTTTGTCTCTTCTTTTTACCAAAATTCCACAATTTTCATCTATCGCTTCTTTTACTCCACCCACATCAGAGGCAATAACAGGTAGACCACAACTCATCGCTTCTAAAATCGATCGAGGGAAACCTTCCCAATTTGAAGTTAAAACAAAGATATCAGATTTCTTTAAGATCTCAAAAACTTTCTCTCTGGGTAGACCGCCTAAAAGTCTCACTTTTTCCTCTAACCTGTTCTCTTTAATAAATTTTTCTAACTCTTTCCTTTTCGACCCCTCTCCAACAATAGAAACCTGGGCTTTATTTCTTAATTCGGAAGGTAAGTCATTAAATGCCCTTAACAATAATAAAGGGTCCTTTTGTTTAGCCAGTCTTCCAACAAAAACTATCTTGATAATCCTTTCCACATTTTTCTGTTTAATACCTGTATCATCCTGCAAGATTTCAACTCCGTTATGAATAACTGTTAATTTATTCGGAGAGACAATTTTATATTTTAAGGCCAATTTTTTATCAAATTCTGAAACGCAAATAATTTTTGAACAAAATTTTCCAGAAATCTTCTCAATTAGAATTGTCAGCTGTTTTCTAAAAAAGGACGCTCCTTCAGTAAAAGCCCATCCGTGAGCAGTAAAAATAGTTGGAATTTTATTCCTAATTGCCAACCTCCCTAAAAACCCTGCTTTTGTGCTATGACAAGAAACCAAATCTGGCTTAAACTCTCTAACTGCTTTCTTAATCTCTCTTATCGCTCTAAAATCTTGAATTGGATTTATAGAGTTTGACAAAAAATAATTAGGATAAAACTTCACTCTCAATTTCTTAACCTCTTTTTCCAGCCAACCACCAGGATAACTCATTACTCCTATCTTAAAACCTTTCCCAATAAAATACTTACTCAACTGCCAAATATGAGTTTGCGCTCCCCCGGGTTCAGATTTTGTGATGATATATAAAATCTTCATTTTTACATCCATCTTTTTTTCCATGCTTGAAACACAAAAACATCCCATAAGAGATATTGCCAGTTTCTTTTACCGCTTAAGTGCTCTTTCCAAAGTTTCTTAATAGGTTCCGGATTTAAAAATTCATCTCTTTTTATTTTCTTTTCATCCAATAAATCTTCTGCCCAATCTCTCAAAGGACCTCTTAACCAATTATCAAGTGGTACACCAAAACCCATTTTGGGACGTTCAACCAACTCTTTTGGCACATATTTATATAAAACCTGCCTTAATATCCATTTGCTTTTGTCATTTTTGATTTTAAAATTCAGCGGCAATTTTTTAGAAAATTCAACAATTCTATAATCAAGTATAGGCACTCTTGCCTCCAAGCTTACAGCCATTGAAGCTCGATCTACTTTAGTCAAAATATCATCAGGCAAATAGGTTATAAAGTCAAAAAACATCATTCTATCTTTAAAATTTGGTATAAAATCTTTTATTCTTAAGTCATCTAAAATTGTCTTTGGTTCTTTACTATTAAAAACCAACTTTTCTGGATTTTTCCAATGAGAAATTAATCTTTTGTATAATTCATCGGGATTTCTATTTGTTAAAATTTTTGAAAATTTAAGTACTTTATCTCTGGATAAAATATTTTTAACCTGTTTTGGAGCGATAACTTTTACTGGTTTTAAAGCTCTATCTATACATCGTGGTGAAAGTAAAGAAATCATCTTACTCAATCTCAATCTAACTACATAGGGTATAAAATTTATTCTATTCCAAGTATTACTTGCTCGAAAGTATCTATTATACCCACCAAATAATTCATCTCCGCCATCACCAGAAAGGCTTACTGTTACATATCTCTTAGTAAGTTGGGAAACCAAAAATGTTGGTATTTGAGAAGAATCAGAAAATGGCTCATCGTAAATATCAGATAATTTCGGAATTACATCTATTGCCTCTTTAGGAGTAATATATAACTCTGTATGGTCTGTGCCTAAATGTTTTGCCACTTTTTTTGCATATTTTGCTTCATCATAATTGTTCTCATAAAAACCAATAGTAAATGTCTTAACAGGAATATTGTTTTGTGCTTGCATTAAAGCAACCACAGTAGATGAATCTATCCCACCTGATAAAAAAGCGCCCAAAGGTACATCAGCAATCATTCTTTTTTTGACACTATCTAATAATAGTCTTTCTAACTCAAGAGCCGCCTCTTTCTCAGATAAATCAATTGGGTTTTTGATACCATCCTCAACAATCTTCTCTATATCCCAATAACGCCGAATTTTTATATTCAAATTTCCACTAATAACAGCATAATGCCCTGGCTCAAGTTTTTTTATATTTTTATAAATTGAATAGGGAGCAGGAATATAATTGTGTCTAAAAAACAGTGCTAAAGCACTTCTATCTATTTCTGGTTTAAAAAATCTATTTGCTCTTAT
>CAZHBV010000011.1:0-13495 GCA_964530855.1 uncultured Candidatus Saccharibacteria bacterium
TATAAATGAACGCTCGGAAAGCAATTTTTAGGATACGCTCGTCCCCCAGCGAGGGGCTCGCTCAAGTCCTCGGCAAAATTTTCTCCCACGCTTTGCGTGGGAGAAACCATGCAATTTTGCCTGCGGAAGCTCCTAAAAATTGCTTTCCTCGCTTTCTTTTTTATAAAGCGTAAAACATATGAGATTAAGAAAAACTTTTTTGGGAAATAAAAATTCAGATAAATGTATTGTGGTTCTTCATGGTTGGGGAGGAAATGCTTTGTATTTAAAAATTCCTCTTTTGCCTCTTTTTAAATATTATAGTTTTCTTTTTTATGATTACTCCCCAGATATTCTCAATCCAGACCCTTTTTCGGTATTGGAGAACTTCCGCAAAGTAAAAGAAGACTTTTTGAATGAAGCCGACAAATTATCCAAAAAACAGCTTATTCTCTTTGGTACTAGCTTGGGGGCTTTTCTTTCTACATATCTTGCTAATACACCTTTTAAAGATAACCCCAAAAAGCTTATTTTAAATACCATCGGCTCAAGTATTTCTGAAACTTTTTGGTACGGTGCTGCTACAAAGAAACTCAAAGAAGAAGCCAGAAAGAAAGGTTTTACTTTAGAGGATTTTAAAAAAGTGTGGCACGAGATCGAGCCAAAAAATAATATCCCAAAGAAACCCCACCTTAAATATTTAGTTTTTATTTCAAAAAAAGAGAAGGTTATTCCTTTCTATCTTTGTGAAGAATTTTTAAAACTTCTTGAAGACAAAGAAGCAGAAGTTTATTTTAATAAATATTTAGGTCACATTTCTGCCAGTGTTTTTAATACATTTCGAATAAAAAAAATAAAAAGGTTTGTGGAGGAATAAAAAAGCCTCCCTCTATTTTGCAAGGCAAAATAGGGGGAGGCCGTTTGCTCAGAATTCTCCAAAGAGGTTAATCCCAAAACCTACATCGCAAGGGGCAAAGTATACCTTGGGACCAAGAGTCATGTTTGCAAATTTCAAGAGGGTTCCGAGATAGAGATGAGTGAGTTTGTTGGAATTGATTCTTTCTATGTCTAATCCAAACATACAGGAAGTGTTTGCACAACCAAAGCTTATATCCATACGTTCATAGCATATTTCGGGGAGGAAGACATTCTTAAGCCAAAGATTGATCAGGATGTCTGTTTGTAAAGCAGCGACCAGATCAACATCCCAGATAGAGCAAGGGCAACAGCAACAAGTTAAAGGACCAAAGGCTGCCTTCCCAAATATCTCAAGGTTCGGTATTGAAACATTAGCCCAGGTAATTGCTACGGGGAAAGCGTTGAGAACTCCCAAAGTCCCTGCGACATCAAAACTCTCAGTGTTTGCTATACATCCGACACCACCGTTTAAAACAGCGATCTCGTCAATCATATATGTTTCAAGGTATAGAGCCATGCTAGGATAGCAAGTTTCAGGTAGGGGAATTCCTGCAAGTGTACCAAGGAAGGCATGATTTCTAAGACTCTTCGTGGTAGCAAAGAAGGAAGCCCCAAATCCGAGTGTACCAGACAAGGTCAAGATAAGCGCGAATACTAGTACATGTTTCATTTCATTTCACCTCCTTTCTCCCATATTTAGAAGTTAAGGTACCTATTTAACAATACTATGAATCAAAAAAGCTGTCAATCTCTTGACAGCCTTTTTGGATTGTTTTAATTTGAAAAAGCGCCAAAAATAAAATAGGAGGTGATCTTCAATGCGGCGCTTAGTTCTTCTGAGTATAGTAGGTCTTTTGGTGTATGGGGCGGCAGCTTTTGCGATAGATCCCGTTTATTTACAGAAAACACCCTGCACGCATTTTGTTGGAAATGTTAAAGTTGACTACCTCGCTGGCACACTGCAGTTCAAAGTGTATCATTGGAGCTATCTCTATGTGTTTGGATACAACCCCTGTCTTGGGGCTTGGGAAACTGTTCGTCCTCGGGTTTCAAGTGAGGTGAGAAATTATCCACCAGGTTGTCATACTCTTGTGGTTGGGAATGGCAAGATTCGAGAGTTTACCTCACTTGTGTTTATTGCCACAGAACGCCCGTGTCTTGTTTATCCCGATCCTCCAATCCAAAAACCTCCTTTCGCTCGTGAAATCTATATGCGAGGTTGCTGTGGAAGGGTGGATGTAGTAAGAGTTGTGCTCTGCCCGCCTCGACCTTGCTATACATATTGTCGGACTGAGAGGGTAACGTACACGCCTTGCTGTCCTGTGCCTTGCACATTCTTAATGTTCTTGCTTCTTCTTGCAATCGGCAACTGACCAAAGGAAAGTGCCTCGCGTAAAACGCGAGGCACTTTTTAATTCCTACTCTGTATTAAGCCGTTGTAATAACATTGCCATGGCAATGTTATTACAACGCTTGACAGAAAAATTATTTCGTTGTAAACTTTTTGTATCCTTTCAAACGGAGGTGGTGTAGATGCGGAAGTTTGCGGTAGCGGGAGTGTTGGGCCTGCTAGCCATTGGGTTGGCAGGGTGTATGGCTTTGTTCAATCAGCCTCCGGTGGCCAGTTTTACCTGGACTCCAAGGGAGCCATATGCAGCACAAGTTGTGATTTTTGATGCAAGTATTTCTTCCGATCCTGATCGGTGTGATGAAATCACGGAGTATCTTTGGGACTTCGGCGATGGTACCAAGGCATCTGGTGTGATTGTTCGCCATACATACGCAGATGACGGTACATATTCAGTGAGGCTTACAGTAAAAGACAAGTTTGGGAAAGAAGACACGCTTGCTAAACAGATCACCATTTTAAACCCTTCACCAGTGGTAAAAAGAATTGACATCTATGACTACAATGGACCTCCTCATGAAGCAGGCGATAGACTTCGATTCTCAGTTGAAGCACTTGATCCAGCAAGTTTAGGTCTCAAAAGCATCGTTCAGGTCAAATGGGAGTTCGGTGATGGTTCAGCTCCAGCTTACGGGCGAAGCATCGACCATTGTTACTCCCAAGGATGCAGGTATTACTTAGTTAGAGTTACAGTTACAGACGATGACGGTGACGAGGCACCCTTAGAGGAAGAAGTTTTTATTCGGTGCAAAGACGGATGTCCGACCGCAGTTATCCAAGTTTCTCCATCAGAGATTCACAAAGACAACACCGTGGTCTTAAATGGTCGGGCCTCTCATGATAATGATCGATGTTGTGTTCCTTGTCCGACATATCGCGATTGTTCTGATTTAGCTCCTACCTGTAACGGCTGCTATTGTGACGGCACTGACCGAATTGTCTCCTGGAGGTGGGAGATTTTCCCGCCTATCGGAGGCTCGATTATTCGGTGGGGAGCTCGGATTGAATTCGTTCCCACACAGACCGGGTCTTATTTGATTCAACTTTCAGTTAAGGATGACGAAAACAATTGGGATACTACCGTGAAACAAATCGAAGTTCTCCCATAATAGCACATTGACGATTAACCCGCCCCCTTCTATTTTGTAGAGCAAAATAGGAGGGGGCTTTTTTCTTGACTTTTATAAAAATTTGGTTAGAATTGTAGCATCAAAAACAAGGAGGTGGTTCTTTTGCAGAAGGTACATCCAAAGTTGATAAAGTTCTTTGATAACAAACTCAGATCTTTGTTGGAGGAAGGCGTGGATTTTTCTATTATATGGGCACATGGTGGTAAAGAGGCTCGAGTTAGACTTTTAACTTCTGATTTGCATCGTCTTTGCCAAAAAGATGAAACTTTTGCTCAGATTATCAATGGATTGAAGGAACTCGATGGGGTCAAGATAAAACCAATTGATGGCATTCGAGAAACAGTTTTGATGTTTAAAGTAGCTTAACCCATGACTGCCAGAGGCTCCGGCTTGCCGGAGCCTTTTTATTTAAAACTTTCCCAAATTACTTTATTTCCTTCAATTTTAAACCTCCCTTTTAAAAACTTTTCAATCACCCAGATATTTGTTCTGCAATGATTGGTAATTCCTGAAACAGTTACCTCAGATTTTCCTTTACTCAAGGCCATAAAAGGCAGAATTTGGTCTGCTAGGTGTTTATCTAAGCAGGCGCTGGTTTTTCCTTCCTTTAGAAATTCCAAAGCCACTTCTTTACCCACAATTTCTGCTTCTTTTCCAATTGTCCCCAAGTTATCAGAGCCAATTATTGTATTCTCAAATTTAGCAATAATGTTTATCTGAGAGCCAGGAGAGAGGGTAGGATAGTATTCTACAATCTCCCTTATAGGTAATTTCAGTTTTCCTAAAATTTGTTTTGCTCCAGAAATTTGTCTTTCGGCTACTTTTCTTTCTTTTAATAACTCTGAGGCGCCAGAGATGATAATTATTTCTTTTAAAGCACCGGGGTCAGTTAAAACAATAGGTTTGAGTTTTGCAGGATAAACAATTACCTTAACTTTTGCTCCTCCTTTTGGATAAAAACCTCTTTTTTCAATCTGAACTTCTATTCTTGCTCCCATTTTTTCCAAGATTTTCAAAAAAACATATCTAAAATGATCAATTGTTGGAGAGAAGAAGGTATCGGTAGCGCCTCCATTAATTGAAATTGTTATAGGTTCTTTGGCAAAAAGAGAGGGAGGGATTAAGGTTTGCAAAAGTAAGGTAATGCTTCCTGCTGTTTCAATTTTTATTCTTAATTCTCTCTTTGTGCTATCTGAACTTCCTGGATAAAACCAGATTTCTTCTGAGCCAAGATAATCACCTTCTAATTTCCCATTGCACAATTCAGATAAAGCCCTCAATCCCAAAAGATGCTGAGGTTTTAGTCCTGGCTCTTTTCTTCCTTTTCTAATATTAAAAATATGGCAAGAGGTTTTTAAAATTGCCGAAAGGGAAATTGCTGTTCTTAGAATTTGTCCACCTCCTTCCAAATATGAACCATCTATTTCAATCATTGTTTTATTTTAGCAAAACATCTGCCTTTCTTAAATTCTAGATGCAGAATATTATCTAAGTTATCAATAATCGCTCAAAGTTATAAATAAACGCTTGCCCAGATAAGTCCCGCTAAGCGGGATTAAGCGGGGCCCGGAAAGCAATTTTTACAAATCGCTCGGCAACAAAGTTTCAAAGTACCGGCTTCAAATTATAACAAATCGCTCGGAAAGTAATTTTCAGGAGACGCTCGTCCCCCACATACTATGTGGGGGACTCGCTCAAGTCCTCGGCAAAATTTTCTCTCCCGCAGACACGCGTGAGAGAAACCATGCAATTTTGCCTGCGGATGCTCCTGAAAATCACTTCCCTCGCTTAAGTTTTATTACCTACCAAATAAAACTTTTTATGACTTTAAAGAATTTGTTACAATAAAAAATATGGAGAAAATTTTGTGGCATACACTTGATTTTAAAGAGGTTGCTAAAGTATTAAGGACAGATTTAGAAGAAGGGCTTTCTACCAGTGAAGTAGAGAAAAGAAAAAGAGCCTTTGGAAGTAATAAGTTGCCCGCAAAAAAACCAATTTCTTCTTTTTGGCTTTTTCTTTCTCAATTTAAAAGCCCCCTTGTTTATATCTTACTTATCGGAGCAGTAGTAACTTTTTTATTCCATGAATTTACCGACTGCCTAGTTATCTTAGGGGCAGTTTTTTTAAATACAATTGTTGGGTTTTTGCAAGAGAAAAAAGCTCAAAACACATTAAGGGCTTTAAAAAAGGTGGTAAAACATAAGGCCGAAGTTTTAAGAGACGGTAAGTTGAAAATTGTTGACTCTGAAGAACTTGTACCTGGAGATATTATTATTCTAAACCCAGGAGAGAGAGTACCCGCAGATGGAAGGCTTATTGAAGCTCATCGGCTCAAAATCAATGAAATGGCTTTAACCGGAGAATGGATGCCAGCAAGCAAACACACAGATATTTTGCCAGAAGAAACACCTCTGGCTGATAGAGACAACATGGTTTATATGGGCACTATTGTAGAATCAGGATTTGGGAGGGCGGTTGTTGTAAATATCGGAGAAAATACAGAAATTGGTAAAGTAGCCAAACTCATTAAGGAGACAAAGGAAGAAAAAACTCCTTATCAGAAAAAACTGGCACATTTTTCAAAAATCATTGGAATAATTGTTGTTATAATCTCTCTTTTTATTTTTATTGAAGGAATGGTTACATTAAAGGAAGTGCCTTTGTTTGAGAGGTTCAAAGAAATGTTTACCACCGCAATTGCAGTTGCCGTGGCAGCAATACCTGAGGGTTTACCTGTGACAATGACAATAATTTTGGCTTTAGGGATGCAGAAAATCCTACAAAGAAAAGGTTTGGTGCGGAAACTTGTAGCAGCCGAGACCTTGGGAAGCACCTCAGTTATTGCTACTGATAAAACTGGTACTTTAACTGAAGGCAAGATGGCGGTTTACAAAGTTATAGGCAAAAAAGAAGAAATTTTAAAATGTGCCCTTTTGACCTCTGAGGCATTTGTAGAAAACCCACAAGAGACAAAAGAAAAATGGATTATCCGAGGAAAACCTACAGAAAAAGCCTTATTAAAAGTATCAATTGAACTATACGGGTATCAATTTTTAAAAGATTGGGAGAAAAAAAGAGTCGATCAAATATTGTTTGATTCGATAAAAAAATTTAAAGCGGCCTTGTATCAAGAAAAAGACAAACTCCTGCTTTTTGTTTGTGGGGCGCCTGAAAAACTTTTGGAACTATCTTCACTTTCACAAGAAAGAAAGACTCAATGGGAAAAAGAGTTGATAAAACTTACCAAAAAGGGTTTAAGAGTAGTTGCCTGTGCCAAAAAAGAAATCAAAGAAAAAAAACCCATTGAGGATCTTATAGAAAATCTTGAATTTTTAGGCTTAATCACTTTGTCTGATCCTATAAGAAAGGACGCAAAGGAGGCTATTAGAATATGCAAACAAGCTGGCTTGAGGGTAATAATTGTCACCGGAGATCATAAACTAACCGCCAAAGCCATTGCCAAAGAGTTGGGATTAAAAGCCAAAGATGAAGAGATTTTAGAAGGCGTTGAATTAGATAAACTTACCCAAGAAGAACTAATGAAGATATTGCCAAAAATTAAGATTTTTGCCCGAGTTGAACCAAAACATAAAATGAGAATAATTAAAGCCTGGCAGGAAAAAGGAGAGGTAATTGCAATGACAGGTGATGGTATCAACGATGCGCCCGCCCTAAAAAAGGCAGACATTGGAGTTGCTTTAGGCTCAGGAACAGAAGTTGCCAAAGAGACATCTGATTTAATTTTATTGAATGATAGTTTCTCAATTATTGTAGCCGCAATAGAAGAGGGAAGAAGGATTATTGATAATATAAGAAAGGTTATAACTTATCTTTTATCTGATAGCTTTACCGAAGTAATTTTAGTTAGTGCAAGCATTATTACCCAAACACCCCTGCCTGTAACTGCTCTTCAAATTCTTTGGGTAAATTTAATAGAAGATACTTTCCCAAGCATTGCCCTTGCTTTCGAGCCAAAAGAAAAGGATATTATGAAAAGAAAACCTATCGCCCATAAGGCTCCTCTTTTAACAAGAGAGATGAAAGTCATTATTTTTATTATCGGAATTATTACTGATTTTATTCTTTTGGGGGTATTTTTTTGGCTACTTAAACAAAATTACGAAATTGGTTACATACGGACAATAATTTTTGCCTCCCTTGCAGTAAACTCACTTTTATACATTTTTTCCTGCAAGAATTTACGGAGAAACCTCTGGCAGGAGAGGATATTTTCAAATAAACTCTTAATTGGGGCGGTATTAATTGGACTGGGAATGCTCGTTTTGGCTATCTATCTACCAGGTCTTCAATATGCTTTAAAGACTCAACCACTAGGATTGCATGGATGGTTAATAGTGTTTGGAGCAAGTATAGTAGATATTATTCTAATTGAGGCAACTAAATTTTATTTTATTACAAAAGGCCAAACCGAAACATGATAGAATTTATTTCAATCTTTATCTTATCTTGTATTGTTTTGGCTAAATCAGGCCAGTGGGTTGTGGAATCTTTGTCCAATCTTGCTAAAATCTTAGGTTGGCGGGAGTTTGTTGTTGCAACAATTTTAATGGCATTTGCATCATCCTTACCAGAGTTTTTTGTTGGGATAACCGCTTCTATTTCTGGTTCACCACAATTGGCTGTAGGTAATATTTTAGGTTCAAATATTATTCTTTTGACTCTTATTTTGGGAGTTGGAGCAATTTTTGCAAAGAAATTGGATTTTGGAGGAAAAACGCTTCAGAAGGCCAGATTTTTTGCCTGTTTCTTTACAATTTTCCCTTTAATTTTGATGCTTGATGGATCTCTCTCAAGGCTAGATGGGGTAATTTTAATAATAAGTTTTCTCTTCTATCTAAAAGAGATTATCAAAGAACAACGACGCTTCTCGAAAGTATTTGACAAAATTACTACAAAACCCCCTGAGAGAATTAAGTTACTATTTAGAGAATTAGGGATTTTTTTTGTTTCGCTCTTTCTTTTGCTCTTGAGCGCTCAAGGAATAGTTTTTGCTTCAGAGAAAATTGCCCTTTTCTCAGGCCTTTCTTTGGTAGTTATTGGAATTTTAGGAGTAGCACTTGGCACATCTCTGCCAGAAATTGTTTTTGGGATAAGTTCAATTACCTCCGGCCACAAGGAAATGCTACTTGGAGATACAATAGGGTCGGTTGCGGTTAATTCGGGACTTATTTTAGGTTTATCAATCATTATAGCCCCTTTTAAGATTGTTCATTTTTCCCTATATCTTAATACCATTCTCTTTTCATTTTTATCAGCAGTTTGCTTTTTAATTTTTTCGATCACTAAAAATAAACTCACAAGAAAAGAAGGCTTTGTGCTCCTCTTTATTTATTTGCTCTTTTTTATAATTGAGGGTTTACTAGAAATTCTCCGTCTTTAAAATTAAATTAAAAATATGAAAATAGGTATTCCTTCTTTTGAAAAAAACCTTGATGCATTTGTGGAACCTCGCTTTAGCCGAGCCCATTATTTTATAATTTTAAATGAAAAAGGAGAGCTTGAAAAAGCCATTGAGAATCCTGCTGCTCATATTATAAGAGGGGCTGATGATGTAGCCTCGCAAACTATAATTGAAAACGCGGTCAGAGTTTTACTCTTATCAGATATAAAACCCTCGGCATTTAAATTGTTGGAGTCAGCAGGGGTGAGGGTATATCAAGCAGAAAGGGGGTTAACTGTGAAAGAGATTTTTAATCTTTACAAAAAAGGACTTTTACAACGCTTAAAAAGCTCCCCAGAGGTTGAGTGATTTTGTTTTATAATTCTTAGACTTTCTTTTTTAAACTCTCAATTTTTGCCTTAATTTGGGCTGCTTTTTCAAACTGAAGATTTCTCCTTGCTAAATCAAGTTGGTACTTTAGTTGCTTTAGATACTCTTTTAAAAATTCTTCCTCGGGTAACCTTTCTTCCTCTTCTTCTTTTGGAGCCAAAGTCTCCCTTATTGGCTTTATAATCGGCATCGGTTTTACTTTATGAGTTTTATTATACTCTTCTTGAATTTTCCTTCTTCTTTTTGTTTCTTCAATGGCTTTTTTCATTGATTTTGTAATTGTATCGGCATACATAATAATATGTCCATCCAAATGTCTTGCTGTTCTACCCATAATTTGAATTAATGAGCGTTCATCTCTTAAAAAACTTTCTTTATCTGCATCTAAAATTGCAATTAAAGAAACTTCAGGTAAATCTAAACCTTCTCTTAAAAGATTTATTCCAACCAAAACATCGTAATCCCCTTTTCTTAATTTTGTTAAATATCTTGGCCTTACTAAAGTTTTAATTTCAGAATGAAGATACTCCGCCTTTATACCCTTTTTCTTCAAATGTTCGGCTAAAGCCTCTGCCAACCTTTTTGTTAAGGTTAAAACTAAAACTCTTTGATTTTTTTCTTTTCTTTTTTCTATTTCTTGAATTAAATCTTCTACCTGGTTTTCAGTTGGACATACCTCAATTGTTGGATCCAAAAGATAGGTTGGCCTTACAATTAATTCAACTATTTGCTTTGAAACCTTTCTTTCATATTCTGCAGGAGTGGCAGATACAAAAATTGCCTTATCTATTTTTTTCAAAAATTCATTGAATTTTAGAGGACGATTGTCAAAGGCAGAAGGTAGTCTAAACCCATATTCAACCAAAGTCTTTTTTCTAGAATGGTCGCCTTCATACATTCCTTTAAGTTGAGGTACAGTAATATGAGACTCGTCAATAAAGATTAAATAATTTTCAGGAAAATAATCCAATAAAGTAAAAGGAGGTTCGCCTTTCTTTCTAAATTCAAGATGTCTTGAATAATTTTCAATTCCATGACACCAACCTGTTTCTCTTATCATTGCCAAATCATATTCGGTCCTTCTTTTTAGTCTTTCTGCCTCAAGCAATTTTCCTTGCTTTTTTAACTCTTTTACCCTCTCTTGTAATTCAAGTTCGATATTGGCCAAAGCAATATTTAACCTCTCTTTTTCTGTTAGCCAAAATTTTGCCGGCCAAATTTCAATTTTTTCAATTTTTTTAAATTTCCCAAAAGGAACCTCTCCTACAAAAATATTCAAAATTTTTTCTCCGTCATTTTCAATTCGAATAATTTGATCAATGCCTGAAGTCCAAATATCAATATAGTTTAATCTGGTTCTAAATCGCCCACGCCAAAGTTCAAAATCGTTTCTTTCATATTGAAGATCCAAGAGCCTTTCTAAAAGTTTTTCTCTTGAAATTTTTTGCCCGGTTTTTAAATGAAGTGAAAGTTTTTGATAAATGTAAGGTGATCCAAGATTATAAATACAGGAAACCGAAGCAACGATTAATACATCATTTCTTGTTAAAAGAGCCTGAACTGCTTGATGCCTGAGTCTGTCAATTTCTTCATTGATTTTAGCATCTTTTTCAATATAGGTATCGGTTTGGGGAATATATGCCTCGGGCTGATAATAATCATAATACGAAACAAAATAACAAACTGCATTTTCAGGAAAGAAAGCCTTAAATTCTTCATAAAGCTGCGCCGCCAAAGTTTTGTTGGGGGAAATAACTAAAGTTGGTAATTGAACTTTTTCAATTACCTTTGCCATTACAAAAGTCTTCCCGCTTCCGGTTACTCCCAATAATGTTTGAAAACGGTATCCTTTTTTAATACCCTCGACAAGTTGCTTTATTGCTTTTGGCTGATCACCTTTTGGTTTAAATTTTGATATTACCTTGAATTTCATAAAATTTGACTTTTTAAAAGTTTTTTTGTATGCTTTTAAAGCATCCTTAAAAAGGGGGTGAGCAAGGTGATAAGTATTATTCTAGGCTTCTTGGCGTTTGTAGGATTTTTAATCGCAGGACTTGATAACTTTTTTTCAGGAGAAGACTTGAAGGCAGCCATCTTTTTCTTTTGCTCGCTTTTGTTCTTAAATCTCTGGGCCTATATCTTTTGGCTTCGTTTGACCCGACATGGGGGAAAGAGAGGAGATTAATCTCCTCTCTTTTATATTTTCAACACCTTCCTTCTTCTTAATTTATGATAGGAAATGGCAAACCGATGGGCCTCATCTCTTACCTTCAAAAGAAGATTTTTAAATTCTTCAGGTAATTCGTCAAGTGAAACAAAATTTTTAGAAAAGCGTGAATATAGTTTGCCAGAATGTTTACCTTTTTTTGCGAGTGAAATTGTTGGGATATCAATTTTATTTGCGGCTTTCAACTGTCCCTTGCCTCCATCTAACAAAATTAAATCAGGCATTTTCCACTCTTTATGTTTCATCCTTCTTAGTAAAACCTCTCTTAAAGATTTTACATCATTTTGACCTTTGACTTTTTTTATCCTAAATTTTCGATAATCTGATTTTTTTGGTTTTCCTTTTTCAAAAACAACCATCGAACCAGTTGCCAAACTGCCTGAGATATTTGAAATATCATATCCCTCAATTCGTACCTCCTCTTGAAGATATATTCTAAGCAAAACTTTTAAAGTTTCAATCATTTTTTGATATTTTTTCTTTTGTCTTTTGTTTTTGCAGGGCGCAAGACAAACTCCAAGATGATAATACAGGCAGGGCTTTTTGGGTAAGTTTTTGCAAGTTCTAAAAGGTAGAATTTTTCTAATTTCTGCCAAAAGCCTTTTTAATTCCGCCCCTTTCACAAACGGCCCAAAATAATCAGTGAGTAGTGAATAGTGATTAGTGGATGGTCCAGATTTGACTTTTGACTTTTGACTTTTGACTTTTGTTTGGTGTGTCCAAAAAACCCTGGGAAAATCTTCTTTTGTAACTCCTACAAAAAAATAATTCTTGTCATCTTTCCACTCAATATTAAATTTTGGCTGATATCTTTTAATTAGTTCTGCCTCCAAAAGCATTGCTTCTTTTTCGTCTTCACATTCTAAAATCTCAATATCGGCAATATCATCAATAAAATCCCAAATCCATTTTTGTTGTCTTTGAAAATGCTGCTTTATTCTCTTTTTGAGATTTTTTGCTTTTCCAATATAAAGAATATTCTCGTTTTCATCTTTGAAGATGTAAACGCCGGGCCTATCTGGTAATTTTTTAATTTTTTCTTTTAGTTCTTCTTTCATACCCTCTTTTAAAAGATTATCATAAAATTTAAAATAATTCACCAAAACTCAATCCCGTTAACAATGGAACGAGAACTATTCTCGATACGGGCTCTCGATATTACAAAATTAGACCCTCCTGACATCTGGTTGCTTAATTTAGGAATTAAGATTAAAATAAAACTATGAGAAAAATGCCTCAATTTTTAGAGAGATATTTCTGGGATGTAGATTTTTATTCTCTTGATCTCCAAAAAGACGCTTATTTTATCATTGAAAGAATTTTAGAAGAAGGAGATATCAAAGCAATAAAATGGATGTTGCGTACCTTTTCACCAAAGACAATAAAAAAAGTTCTTCAAACCTCAAGAAAACTCTCAAAGAAATCAGCCAACTTTTGGGCAATTATTTTCAACCTTCCAAAAAATAAAATTTTATGCCTCAAGAAGTCATTTCAAAAAACACACAGGATTGCTTGGCCCTATTAGCTAAAAGAAAAATTTTAAAAGATTTTTATTTAGCCGGTGGAACTGGCTTAGCCTTGCAGTTAAACCACAGGATCTCAATAGATTTAGATTTTTTTACTTCAAAAAATTTTAACCCCGAAAAATTAAGAGAAAAAATCAAAAATTTAGGGAAATTTTCCGTAGAAAAAGAAGAGGAAGACACCCTTATTGGAATTTTCAATAAAACTCGAATTAGTTTTTTTGTTTATAATTATCCGGTCTTGTTTTCTTTTAAAAAATTTCATGGCATTTCTGTGGCAGATCCGCGAGATATTGGTTGTATGAAAATTTCTGCAATTGCTTCAAGGGGTAGCAAGAAAGATTTTGTGGATGTATTTTTCATTTGTCAGAAAGTAATTTCCCTTCAAAAACTTTTAAAACTATTTGAGAAAAAATATAAGGGGGTTGATTATAATATGGCTCATATTTTGAAAAGTTTAGTTTATTTTGAAGATGCAGAAAAAGACCCGATGCCCAAAATGTTGATTAAAGTTTC